>NZ_JBSFJF010000040.1:0-76458 GCF_053597915.1 Streptomyces sp. NPDC001219
ACCGGCAGCAGTCCGGTACGGCCCCGCGGGCGTCGGCGTCCCGGGGGACTCCCGCACCCGCTGACGAGGCATTACCGGCAATCCGGCGGCGGATCGCTACGCTCGGCGGGTGCGGAATTCCGAGGAGCGCGCCGAGGGTGCGGGACCGTTCGTCTCCCGGCTGACCTGGCGCCTCGAAGAGGGCGGCACCGCCGTCTGGGAGTCGCGGGCGGCCCGTAAGCGCGGGACGCTCGCCGTACGGCCCGCGGGGGCCGCCGAGAGCCGCGCGCGGCGGGCCGGCACCGCGGCGCTGGACCGGCTGCGCCGGCTCAACGACGTGGCCGCGGTCTCCTTCACGGTCGGCGGGACCCTCTTCGCCCTCGGCGCGGCGCTCGCCCAGTTCAGCGCCGAGCGCCCGCTCACGAGCGCCACGATCTACTTCACCGGCGGGGTGTTCTTCACCCTGGGCGCCTACGCCTCACTCGTTCAGAGCATCAACGCGCCGCGACGGGAGGGCACGGCCGGTGCGCTGACCACGCACGGCTTCCGGTGGTGGAGCTACGAGCCGGGGCGCATCGACTGGGTCAGTACGTTCGTGCTGTTCGCGGGGACGCTGGTGTTCGGCGTCAACCTGCTGGACTCCTTCCTGCAGGGGCTCACGGCCCAGCAGCAAAACCGGCTGGTCTGGACGCCCGACATGGTCGGCTGTCTGCTCTTCCTGATCTCGGGGCATCTGGCGGTCGCCGAGATCTGCCACGGCCCGCCCTGCCTCCACCGGCGCAGCCTCGGGTGGTGGATCGTCGCGGTCAACCAGCTGGGGTCGGTGCTCTTCATGGTGTCCGCGGTGGCCGCGTTCACCCGTCCGGAGACCGGCAGCGAGGTCAGCGTCGGCGTCGCCAACTGGGGCACGCTCACGGGGGCCCTGTGCTTCGCGGTGGCCGGGGTGCTCCAGGTCTTCGAACGCCCTTGACATGCGGCTGACCGGGACGTGTGCCACGGTGAATGCACTGCATGGCCACCGGCAGGTCCGGCAAGGACGGCCAGGTTTCTCAAGTGAGGAGTGACCCATGGCCACTCAGAAGAACTATGTCGGCGGATGGACCGCATTCGCCGCAGTCCTGATGATCTTCGGTGGTGCGATGGCCTTCCTGGAAGGCATCTCCGCCATCGCCAAGGACGACGTCTTCGTCACCACGCGGAACTACGTCTTCTCGTTCAACCTCACGGGCTGGGGCTGGATTCACCTCATCCTGGGCATCGTCATCCTGCTCGCGGGTGTCGCACTGCTCTCGACCGGGGCCATGTGGGCCCGGATCATCGGTGTGATCCTGGCCGGCCTGGGTGCGCTGGCGAACTTCCTGTGGATTCCGCACTACCCCTTCTGGGCCATCGTGCTGGTCGCCATCGACGTCTTCATCATCTGGGCGCTGTGCACGGACAACCACCGGCACACCGCCACACGGTGAGCTGAGCCCTCCGGACCGGCCATGGCCACCGGACCCACCGCGCAGGAACGCGCCGAACAGGGCAGGGCACTTCGCTCCGAAGTGCCCCGCTCCGGTCATGCCGACTTCGCGCCCGCCGCCGACCGCGCCGACCCGGTGGACCTCATCGAGCGGCAGTCCGCCGTCCGTGTACCGGAGTTGGTGCCGATCCGCTACGGGCGGATGCTGGAGTCGCCGTTCCGCTTCTACCGCGGCGCCGCCGCCATCATGGCGGCGGACCTGGCGACCACCCCGTCGACCGGACTGCGGACCCAGCTGTGCGGGGACGCCCATCTGCTGAACTTCCGGCTCCTGGCCTCCCCCGAGCGCCATCTGATGTTCGACATCAACGACTTCGACGAGACCCTGCCCGGCCCCTGGGAGTGGGACGTCAAACGGCTGGCGGCCAGCTTCGCCATCGCGGGCCGCGGCAACGGCTTCAGCGAACAGGTCCGGACCGGCATCGTCCGGGCCGCCTGCGCGTCCTACCGCGACCGGATGCGCGAGTACGCGGACATGCGGACCCTGGAGGTCTGGTACGCCCGTGCCGACATGGCCGACATCCAGGCCGAGGAGGCGCAGGAGCTGGGCAGCAGGGGCCGCGCGGGGCTGTCCCGGGTGATCGCGGAAGCGCGGACGCACGACACCGTGCAGGCCTTCCGCAAGCTGACCCGGCAGCGCGGCGGCCAGGTCCGGATCGCCGCCGATCCCCCGCTGATCGTGCCGCTGGACGATCTGCTGCCGGACGTCGAGCGGGACCGGCTGCAGGAGCAGATCCGCGGGCTGATCCAGGGCTACGCCGGCACCCTGCGGTCGGATCACCGCCGGCTGCTGGAGCAGTACCGGGTGGTCGACGTGGCCCGCAAGGTCGTGGGCGTCGGCAGTGTGGGCACCCGCTGCTGGATCGTACTGCTGCTCGGCAAGGACTCCGACGACCCGCTGCTGCTCCAGGCCAAGGAGGCCGACGAGTCGGCGCTCGCCGCGTACGCCGGAGCGGCCGCGGAGACCAACCAGGGCGCACGTGTGGTGGCCGGCCAGCGGCTGATGCAGGCCGCCAGTGACATCTTCCTCGGCTGGGAACGGGTCACCGGGATCGACGGACGCCAACGCGACTTCTATGTGCGCCAGCTGCGCGACTGGAAGGGCATCATGCCCGCGGACATGATGGTGCCGGTGGGCATGCGGCGGTTCGCCGTCCGCTGCGGGGCCACCCTGGCCCGCGCGCACGCCCGGTCCGGCGACCGGATCGCGATCGCCGCGTACCTCGGGCGGGGCACGGTCTTCGACGAGGCGCTGGCGCGGTTCGCCGAGCGCTACGCGGACCAGAACGAGCGTGATCACCAGGCGCTGGCGGAGGCGGTCCGGGAGGGCCGGGTCAGCGCCCGGCCGGGCTGAGACGACAAGGCGCCGCGACGCCCCGCTGAGCGGCGTCCGCGGCCGCCGCCACCCGATCGGCACATCCGTCGCCGCCCGGGGTGTACGGCCCGTCCGCCCCGCCTAGCATGGTGGCGAACGGCTCCGACGAAGGCGGCCCCCATGCGCCCCACGGCGAAGTTCTCCATCAGCTTCGGCCTGGTCACGATCCCGGTCGCCGCGTACAACGCCACGGACACCTCCGCGTCGGTCAGCTTCGTACGCATCCACACGGCGGACGGCGGACGGGTGCGCAATCAGCCCGTGTGCTCCCTGGAGGGCGTCGAGATCCTCCCGGACGAGATCGGCCGGGGCTACAAGCCGGGGGGCGGCGACACGGTCGTACCGCTGAGCGACGAGGACCTGGACGCGCTGCCGCTGCCTACCGCGAAGACGCTGACCATCCTGGCGTTCGTGGCCGGCGGCGACATCGACCCGCTGCAGATGGGCAAGGGCTACTACCTCGGCGTCGACAGTCCGGCCGCGGCCAAGCCCTATGTGCTGCTGCGGGAGGCGATGGAGCGGCATCAGCGGGTCGGGCTCGGCAAGATCGCGCTGCACGGGCGGGAGACCCTCGCCATGATCCGCCCGATGGCGGGCGCACTGGTCATGCAGGTGCTGCTGTGGCCGCACCAGATCCGTCCGATGGACGGGGTGCTGCCCGAGCGGCAGGCGGAGGTCGCCCGCAACGAGGTGTCGGCCGCCGAGGCCCTGATGGACTCCTTCGGCGCGCTGTCGGAGGACGATCTGCACGATCACTACCGTGAGGCGCTGGACGAGATCGTGGCGGCGAAGCTGGCGGACCGGGAGCCGGAGTTCCCGTCCGGCGAGGAGCAGCCCGCCGGCCAGGTGATGGACCTGATGGCGGCCCTCCAGGACAGCGTCCGGGCGGCGAAGCGGTCCCGCGGCGAGGACGAGGAGACCGTGCCCCGGTCCGGCCGTGCGGCGCAGCGGACCGCGGCGAAGAAGAGCACGGCGGAGAAGGCCACCACCGCGAAAGCCGCCACGAAGACCACCGCGAAGGCCACCTCGAAGGCCACCTCGAAGACCGCCGCCAAGAAGACCGCCGCGAAGTCCACGGCCAAGAAGCCGGCCGCGGCGAAGAAGACCGCGAGCAGGGGCGGGCGGCGGGCCGGCTGAGCCTCCCCCACGGGACGGGACCGCGGTGGCGCGCCCCGCCGGTGCACATAAGGCGTCGGCCCCGGGGTACGCGAACCGTCAACAGGCTTTATCGCCCATACAGTTATGGAGGCTGACGCCATGGGTATCGGCGGATGCATCGGTCTGCTCGCCGTGGGGGCGATCCTCACCTTCGCGGTGGACTGGCACATGGCCGGAATCAATGTCGACCTGGTCGGCATCATCATGATGATCGTCGGCATCATCGGCCTCGCCACGTACGTGAGCATCCTCAAGCGGCGGCGTGTCCAGCCGCCGTCCCCCGGGGCCCCGGTCGTCGACGTCGAGGACACCCGCTACTACAAGTAGCCCCGGGCACAAGGTCATGCGGCCTCTTCTCCGCGGTGCGCGCCGCCGTGTACCCCGCCCCGGCCGCCGGGGCGCGGCTCGCCCACAGGAGGTACCGGCCTTCGGCAGCTCGCCGTTCAGCAGGAAGTCGTCGACATGGCGCTGCACGCAGAGGTCCCCGGTGGTGTAGGCGGCGTGCCCCTCACCGTGGTAGGTCAGCACGACACTGGAATTGTCCAGCGCACGGGCCATGTTGAACGCGCCCTCGTAGGGGGTCGCCGGGTCGTTGCTGGTCGCGACGAGCAGCAACGGCGGGGCGTCGGGCGCCGCGACCTCCCGGGAGGAGTCGTCGCCGGCGACGGGCCAGCCGTAGCAGTCCAGCAGCAGCGGGGCGATGTCCGGGCCGAAGAGCGGGGAGGCCTCGGTGAGTTCGCGCTCCGCCCGCGGGTAGTCGCCGGCGTCATAGCGTTCCGAGGTGTCCCGGCAGGCGATCGCCCGGAGGGCCAGCTGGTCCTGGGGCGGTAGGTCGTCCCGTCCCACCGGCGGTGCCGGGACGGCGCGGGTGGCACTGCCGCCACCGCTCTCGCTCATGCGGAGAATCCCGGAGGCGTCCCCCCGGCGCAGCTGTGTCAGCGCCTGGCGCAGCGCCGGCCAGTCGCTTCTGCTGTAGAGCGCCTCCCGCAGGGCGTACACATAGGTGGTCTCGTCCACCGTCTCCCCCTGCACCTTCATCGGCCGTTCGCTCAACTCCTGGTACCAGTTGCGCAGTTGCTCCTGCGCCTTGCTCTGGTCGGTGCCCAGCGGGCAGTCCGGGCCGCGCAGGCAGTCGGCGGCGAAGTCGTCCAGCGCCCGCTGGAAGCCCCGGGCCTGGGCCAGTGCGGTCTGCCAGGTGTTCTTGGTGGGGTCCTCGACGCTGTCCAGCACCATCCGGCCGACCTTGTCGGGGAACTCATGGGCGTAGACCGCGCCCAGCTTGGTGCCGTAGGAGAAACCCAGGTAGTTCAGCTTGTCGTCGTGGACCGCGGCGCGCAGGACGTCCATGTCCCGGGCGACGTCGGGGGTGCCGACCCAGCGCAGCAGCCCGCCGGAGTACCGGCCACAGGCCTCGTTGATGCGCTTCTCCTTCGCGGCGAGGCTCTCGTCGCCGCCCGAGGCGATTTTGCTGCCGCAGGAGATGGGTTCGGTGTGGCCGGTGCCGCGCGGATCGAAACTGACGATGTCGTAGCGCTGCCCGAGCCGGGCGAAGGCGTTGCCGCTGTCGATCAGATAGTTGACGCCGGAAGCACCCGGCCCGCCGGGGTTGAGCACCAGGGAGCCCAGGCGCTTGCCGGGCCCGGTCGCCTTCAGCCGGATCAGCTGGACCTCCATGGTGCTGCGGGTGGGGTTGGCATAGTCCCGTGGCACCTCCATCCGGGCGCACTCCAGGCGTTCCCGGAAGCCGGGCGGCTGGGAGGCGCCGTCGCTCTGCGCGCCGTTCTGCAGGTCCTGTCCACAGGGCTCCCAGGACAGCGTCTGCTCGTAGAACGACGTCAGGTCCGGGTCATCGACGGCCGCCGCGCCCGGAGTTCCCACGAAGGCACAGAGCAGCGCCACCACGGCCGCCAGCGCCGAGAGCCGCAGGGCGGTCATGCGCCGGCGAACACACCGCGCTCCCCCTACTCCCACACGAGACGGTGCACGGCGTGTTCCCGGCATGTTTCGAGCCTAGGGCCGTTGCACAGCTCCCGCACACCTGCCGTGGAGCGGCCCGTGGAACCCCTGCCGCGCGGGCGGCGACCGACGGTCACGGTGTCATGACGCGGCCACCCAGCGGGGCCGGTTCCTTTCGCAGCGTGTCCCTGGAACGGGCCTCTGATCCGCCCAAGATGCGGAGGCCGCTACTCCGATCACCCTGGAGATAGGGCCGAACGACGCCACCGCGTGGCGGCCCCCCCGCGCAGAGGCCCATCGGCTGCACGTCCGGGAAAAGGTGACGCACCCATGAACGACGGAACCAAGGTCCTGCTGGCGGCCGCCCTGGCCGGCGGCTATGTGCTGGGCCGCACCAAGAAGGGCCGGTTCGCGCTCACGGTGGCTTCCTATATCGCCGGGCGTCAGCTCGGACTGGAACCACGCCGGCTCGTGGCACAGGGGGTGCGCAAGCTCAGCGAGCTCCCCCAGGTCGCGGAGCTGGGTGAACAGCTGCGCGGGGAAGTGCTGGACGCCGGCCGGAAGGCCCTGACGACCGCCGCCAACCGCCGTCTGGAGACGCTCGCCGACGCCCTCCACGACCGTACGGTGGCGCTCGGACCCGGTCCGGAGGAGGAAGAGGAAGGGGAGGAAGGAGAGGAGGAGGAGCCGGAGGAGCGGTCGCGTCGGAGTGCGTCACGCGCCCCCGCACAGAAGCGGGGTGGGCAGCCTCCGCCCGCCGGGAAGACCGCCGCGAAGAAGGCTCCTGCGAAGAAGACAGCGGCGAAGAAGGCCGCGCCCGCCAAGAAGGCCGCGGCCAAGAAGACGGCGGCGAAAAAGACCACGGCACAGAAGACGGCCGAGAAGACGGCTGAGAAGGCACCCGCCAAGAAGGCGGCCCCGGCGAAGAAGACCGCCGCACAGAAGACTGCGGCGAAGAAGACCGCGGGAAAGAAGACCGCGGCGAAGAAGGCGGCAGGCAAGGCCGCCGCCAAGAAGGCTCCTGCGAAGAAGACCGCCGCACAGAAGAAGGCGGCTCCCGCGAAGAAGGCCGCCAAGAAGAGCGCCAAGTAGACATCATCGAACGCCGAAGGTGACCGGTCATGGCCAAGGCGGGACAGGACAACGCGGACTCGGGCCACGCCCCACGAAGAGGCCGTCGAGGACAGGGAAGAAGACGGTGAGTGGGATGAGGAAGGCGAGGAGGAGGAAGAGGAATGACGTCCGCACTCGTGAAGTCGCTTGACGCGCCCGCCCATTGGGAGCAGCTGGACACCGTGATCGGCCCGGTGCGGCGGGTGGTGCGCGGTCTGCCCCTGGGGCGTTTCCGTGATGTGCTGCACGGCCTGCCGATCGGTCATCCGCTGCACCCGGCGCTGGTGCAGCTTCCGATGGGCGCGTGGCTGTCCGCCGCGGTGCTGGACCTCGTCCCCGGTACCCGGCGCGCTGCCCGCCTCCTGGTGGGGGTGGGTGTGCTGTCGGCGGTGCCGGCCGCGTGGTCCGGCTGGGTGGACTGGGCGGAGCAGCACGAGGACCAGATGCGTACCGGTCTGGTGCATGCGGCGTCGATCGCCGTGGCCATCGGCCTGTACTCGCGGTCCTGGGTGCATCGCGGCCGGGGCGGCACCATACGCGGCAAGGTGCTCGGGTTCGCCGGACTGTCCGCGGCCGGTGCCGGTGCCATGCTCGGCGGGCACCTCGCCTTCCGGCAGGGCGCGGGCGCCAACAAGACGGAGCCGGTGCCGCATCTGGTGGACGAGGGCTGGCACCGCGTGGGCCGGGTGGAGGACTTCCCGGTCGGTGAGGCCGTGCGCCGGGAACTCGGTGAAGTGCCCCTGCTGGTGGTCCGGCAGACAGGTGGTGAGATCCATGTCCTGGCCGGACGGTGCAGCCATCTGTCCGGGCCCCTGACGGACGGCGCCCTCTCCGACGGCTGTGTGACGTGTCCCTGGCACGGCAGCGTCTTCCGGCTGGCGGACGGCGCGAACATCGCCGGCCCGGCGACCGCTCCCCAGCCGTCGTTCCGGGTGACCGTGGAGGGCGACGGCTCCGTGTACGTGCGGCTGCCCGGCGCGGGCTGAACCGCCGGGGCGGGTACGGGTACGGGCTCGGCGGCGGCCGTCACCCGATCGGCCGAACGCGCCCGCGCGGGTCCGCGTACCGCGGCGGGCCTCCCCCGCCCTTGGCCGTCCGGGCGTCCCTCCCGCGCGGCGGCACGAAAGCCCTGCTCAGCGGCGCGTGCGCCGGGTCCGCCGGTGCCCGTCGCCCGCTACCGTCGAAGGCAGCAGGCGTGCGGCGTCCCGCCTCGTCCCGCGGGGCCGGGCCCCGTCCGCGCCGATCCGCGCCCAGTGGAAGGGCTCATCATGCGTGTGCTTCCGGACGCTCCCCCGATCGCGGGGCTCACCGCCGTCGTCACCGGCGGCTCGCGGGGGCTCGGGCTGCTCATGGCCCGCCAGCTGTTGCGGCGCGGCTGCGATGTCGTGCTGCTGGCCCGGGACGAGGCCGAACTCGGCAGGGCCGTCGGCAAGCTGGGCCAGTGGGGCGGCGGGGCGGTGCGGGCCGTGGTGTGCGATGTGCGGGACCGGGCCGCGGTGCGGGACCGCCTCGCGGAGATCGTCCGGGACCACGGCGGGCTGGACATCGTCATCGCCAACGCCGGCATCATCCAGGTCGGCCCCGCGGACGCGCTGGGCTCCGACGGTTTCGAGGAGGCGATGGACTCCGTCTTCAACGGGGCCCTGAACACCGCGCTCGCCGCCCTCCCCCACCTACGGCGCAGCCCGGCCGGCGGCCGGCTGGCCCTCGTCGGTTCCGTCGGCGGTCTGGTGGCGGTGCCGCATCTGCTGCCGTACTCCTGCGCCAAGTCCGCGGTGGCCACGCTGGCGGAAGGGCTGCACGCGGAGGAGGCCCCGCACGGTGTCTCCGTGACCGCGGTCCACCCCGGTCTGATGCGCACCGGGTCGCATCTGCACGCCCTGTTCGGCGGGGACCGGCGCCGGGAGTACGCCTGGTTCTCGGCGCTGGCCGGGGCCCCGGTGCTGTCCATGAACGCCGAGCGGGCGGCGGAGCGCATCGTGACCGCGCTCCAGCGGCGGCGGCCCCGGATCGTGCTGACCCCGGCGGCCCGGCTCGGTGCCAGGGTGCACGGGCTGGCCCCGGTGACCACCACCCGGCTGGCGTCGGCGGTCGCCCGGGTGCTGCCCCGCAACGGCGCGCGCGGCACCGTCGACGGGTCGACGGTCGCCGCCGGGGAACAGCCGCCGGCCCGGCGGCTGCGCGGCGTCCTCGGCGCCCTCAACGAACGGGCGGCCGACCGCTTCAACCAGCGCTAGCGGCCCGTACGGCCGAGGCTCCGGACGGGCGGCCCGCTCATCAGGGGCGGTGCCGTACGGCCGTCAGTGCTTGAAGCTGTCCCGGCCCTTCTCCACCGCCTGCCTCATCTTCCCCATGGCCTGTTCCGCCCTGCCTCTTCTCTGGAGGCTCTTGTTGCCGAGCGCCTTCCCGGTTGTCGCCTTGGCCTTGCCCTCGACGATCTGGCCGATGTTCCTGGTCTTCTTCGCGATGCCCATGTCGTGCTCCCTTCAGGGCTCTTCGGCGGGTGGCAGCAGGGTTCCGAGCGGCCCGAGGTCCAGATTGAGGTCCTGCATCCTCAGTTCGTACCGGGCGCAGAGCTCCACCATCCGGTCGTGCAGGATCATCAGCGTCGCTCCCAGGCGTTCCTCCTGTTCCTCGGTGAGGTCTCCGGCGTCGACCCGTTGCAGGGCCTGGCGTTCCATGAGCTGGCGCAGCAGCTCGACCAGGGTGAGTACGAGTTTCATCAGGTCCCGCTCCACCGTGTCGGGGTCGGCGCTGATCCGGTGCGCGGGGCGGCTCGCCCGGCCGCCCGGCGGCGGGATGTCCTGGGGTGCCGCGGGCAGCAGACGGAAGGCCCGATGGGCCGCGTCGGCGACATCGTCGAAGCGGCTGCCGGGCCGGCGGTCCTCAGCCGTCATGGTCGTCCCGTACGGACGGTGCGAGGGCGGACCACGGGGAGGGGTTCTTCTCGCTGATGGAGACGATCAGCGCGCGCAGCGAGATGCGGACGAGGTCGATGTCGGCGATGGAGAGCACGACGTCGCCGGTGATGACCACGCCGCCGCTGAGCAGCCGGTCCAGCAGATCGATCAGCGCGATCTGCCGGTCGGGCAGTGGTTCGTCCGTCGTCGCCGGCGGACCGCCCGCCGGTCTCATGGTGCGGCGTCCGTCAGCGGTTCGGCCTCGGGCGGCGTGGCGAAGGAGTACGGGGCCCACGGCCCGGTGACCTGCACACGTACCCCGGGCAGGCCCTCGGCGGCCCGGGTGATGTCGGCCCGGAAGCTGTCGGCGTGCCCGAGCGGCACGAGGTAGGCGTCGTTGACGACGTTCTCGCCGGACCCGCCGGCGAGTTCGCCCTGCTGCACCCGGTGCTGGACCCGGTCGACGGCATGGCCGCGGGCGGCGGTCTCGACGCGGCGGGCGGCCTCCTGGGCCTCGCGGTAGGCGTCCTCCCGGGCGTGCCGCTGTGCCCTGCGGTGGCTGAGGTAGGCCCGTCCGGGGCTCACCTCCGCTTCCGCGGGCGGGGCGGCCGGACGGTCGGTGGGCGGGGGCGCCTCGACGTAGATCTTGACGCCCCACTCCGTGTGCGCGGCCAGGTCGGCCAGCCGCGCGGCGAACGCCGCCCGGCGGTCGGCCAGCATGCGCCGCACCCGCTCGTCGTCGAGGTAGACCGTCGCGAGCCGGAGCGGCAGGACGGTGGCGCGGGCGGCCAGCGCCTCGATCACCCGGTGATGGGCCCGGGCCACCGACTCCAGCCAGTCCAGGTCCTCCAGGTTGGCGCGCAGCGCGGCTTCGTGGAAGTCCTGTTCGGGCACCGGGCTCACGGCGACCACGACCTCGTCGCGGTCCCCCGCGCGCACCAGGTGCACCGGTGCGTCGGCGACCCCCGGCAGTCCGGACAGCGCCTGCGCCAGCGAGCCGTCGTCGTCCCGGGCGACGGCGTACGCATAGCTGATGACCTCGGTCATGACGTGTCCCGCTTCTTGGTGCGGGAGCCGGACCCGGCCCGTTTGGCGTGGGCGCCACGGGCGGAGCGGCGCGCGGCACGGCGGCGCTCCGCAGCCTGGGTCGCGGCTTCGTCCTCCCCGTCCTCCCCGTCGTCCTCCGCCTCGTCCTCGGCTTCGTCCTCCACCTCGTCCACTTCCTCGGCTTCCGCTTCCTCCTCGTCCTCCTCGTCGTCGGCCGCCGGCAGTACGTCCTCGCGCAGGGCCTGGATCTCGGCGCGCAGCTGTTTGTTCTCGTCGCGGAGCGAGCGGTAGCCGTCGGACGCGTGGGACGAGAGCGAGGGGTCGTGCTCCCACCAGTCGATGCCCATCTCCTTGGCCTTGTCCACCGAGGCGACCAGCAGACGCAGTTTGATGGTGAGCAGTTCGATGTCCAGCAGGTTGATCTGGATGTCGCCCGCGATGACGATGCCCTTGTCCAGGACCCGCTCCAAGATGTCGGCGAGGTTGGCCGAGGAGCCCTGGCCGCCGTACGGCCCGGCCCGGGACGGGGAGTCGCCCATCCTCCTGGCGAGGGGTTCGTTCACGGCCGCTGCACCTCGATTCCCGGCGTTGCGACGGGAGCGCGGGGCGGCGTTCCCGTTCCGCGGCGGCCACCGCGGTCAGATGTCGGTGCCCTGGGCATGGGCCCTGATCTCGTCCAGCCGGTCCAGCAGCTCGTCCTCGCGGCGGTCGAAGGCCTCCTCGGAGATCTCTCCCGCCAGCAACGCGCGTTCGAGCTCGGCGAGTTCCCGCTCGACGGGTTCGGGGTCGTAGTACTCGTTCTCCGCGGCCTCCAGAGTGCGTTCCATGACCCAGGCCACGCCGCGCACCGGTGCCAGCGGAAGGGTGGCAAGTTGACTCAACAGTCCCATGGGGACTCCCTAGACGAAGCTGTAGGCGGGCAGCGGGCCGAGCAGCCGGAGGTCGAAGTCCTCCCCCAGCTCCTTGGCGAGGTCCCGCTCCGCACCGAGGAAGCTCTTCTCGTTGTCCTGGTCCACGAGGAAGGACACGCTCAGGAAGTCGTTGCCGGTCGGCGCGGAGATGCTCTCCTCCTGCGCGAATCCGCGCAGCGCGTCGAGGACTCCGGCGGCCAGCTGCTCCTGCCGTGCCTGTACCTCCTGGGAGACGAGTTCACCGAGGGCGAGCGGGAGTTCGGGGGAGGCGTTGCCGCTGCGGATCTGTTCGTTGAGCTCGCGCGCCTGGTCCGACTCGGTGAGGATCTGCCGCAGCAGGGAGTCCTCGTCCTGGGCGGCCTTCAGGTGGTATTCGGTGCAGCCCTCCAGCGCCTCCAGCCGCTCGGAGAACTCGTCGGCCCGCTCCTTCAGGACGGCCCGTACGGCCTCGTCGTCCGTGGTCGTGAAGCCGAACTGCAGGGGGAGGACCGTGCCGTCGGCCATCAGCCGTTCCTGGACGGCCTGATGTGCGCCGAGGTCGCGCCGTTTGGGCCGCAGCTCCTCCGGGGCGTCGCTGACGACGGCGGACAGCTTCCGGCTCTGCACCGTGCGCAGGTCGGTCGGCGGGTTGCCCACCCCTTTGAGGCCCTCCAGGGCCTGCGGATGGCTGGTCGCGACGATGGAATAGACGTAGACCGACATCCCTCACTCCTTCCGGCGTCGGGCCGGCCGGCGAGCAGCGGACCGCTCGCGCCGCTCGGCGGGCTCCTTGTGCCTCGTTTCGCGCTCCTCGTCGTCCTCGTCGCCACCGCCCTTGAGGGCGTCGCTCACCGCTTCCGCGGCGCCGGACAGCGCGCCCTTGGCCTTGCCGTGCGAGCCGCCCTCGGTCACCTCACCGACGAGGTCGGTCAGCTGGGAGGGGGCCTTGCGCCCCTCCTCCAGGTCGAGGCGGTTGCAGGCCTCGGCGAAGCGCAGGTAGGTGTCGACACTCGCGACGACGATCCGGGCGTCGATCTTGAGGATCTCGATACCCACCAGCGACACCCGCACGAAGACGTCGATGACCAGACCGCGGTCCAGGATCAGATCGAGGATGTCGTAGAGGTTTCCGGAGCCTCCGCCGCCACCTGCGGCGACGGGTCCTCCGCTTTGCGGCACCACAGACACGGTGCCTCCCTTCACCGGCTGGCTCCGGCCTTACGGAGCGGCCGTGTCGTTCGCCGGGCGAACGGTCCCGCCTGGTCTTCCGGGCCCTATCGGCGGTCGATCTGGCCCCGGGTGTAGCGGCGGGTGCGCTCGTACGCCACCAGTTCGCCTTCCTTGTCCAGCATCACCCGGTAGGTCGCCATGACGCTGGTGGTGCCGGGGACACGTTCCAGCTCCAGGACTTCCACCTCCGCCTGCCAGCCGTCCTCCGTCGGCTTCACCGAGGAGACGGACTCGGGGGCCCGCCCCAGCAGCTCCTTGAGCTGCTCCGCCGCGTACCGCATCGCACGTGGTGCGGAGACCCGGCGGACCGCGGGCGGCGGTTCGCTCTCGCTCTCCCGGCGGCCGGCCCGGTCGCTGCCGGCACGTCCTGCGGTCTTCTTGACGGCTTTCCTGGCGGTCTTCTTGGCGGTCTTCTTACTGGAAGGACGCCGGACTCGTTCGGTCTCGTCCTCTTCGCCTGCGGCCATGTTTCTCTCCGGAATCGGAGGCGACATGCTGCCCGCGCCACTACAAAGAGGCGCCACTTCATGATACGCGGCCGGGGCTGAGCGCATCTCGGGACGGAAGTGCCTGGTCCCGGGCACCGGACGGCCCGGCAGCGAGTGCCACGGCCCGGTGGGCGGCGTAACGTCGGCACTGTCCCGGGAGAGACGTCACGAAGGTCTCGGCACGGGGAGGAAACGGCGGGCCGGAGTGGTCTCGATGGCACGACGACAGCTGTGTGCAGGTGGACGATGACCGGCGGGACCGGGTCCGGCCCGGTGGATGACCCGGTGGGCCAGGCGCTGTTGCGCGCGATGCGGGAGACCGGGGCGTCGATCGGCGGGGTCTATGTGCTGGCGGCCGACGCGCCGGTCCTGGAGCTGACCGTCATGAGCGGGGTCCCGGCGCCGTTCCTGGCGCCGTGGGACCGGGTCGCGCTGTCAGCGCCCATCCCGGTCGCCGTCGCCACCCGCGAACAGCGGCTGGTGTGGGCGGGCGGCCAGCAGCAGATGGCCCGCGACTTCCCCCGTACCGCGGTGGCGGTGCCGTACGACTTCTCGCTGGCCGCGGCCCCGGTCGGCGGCCGGGACCGCGGCCGGGGCGCCTTGCTGCTGCTGTGGCCGGCCGGCCATGCGCCCCAGCTGTCGGCGGCGGAGCGCGAGGCGCTGGAGGCCGGGTGCGAGCGGCTGGCGGCGCTGCTGGAGCGGCACCCCCGGCCCGACGGCGGCGGTCCGTCCGAGGCGCCGCGGGTGCTCGCCCCGCCGCCGGTGCGGGCCGTGCGCCCGGAGGAGGCCCTGGCGGCGGCCGACTACCTGGAACGGCTGCCCGGCGGCTGCTGCGCCCTCGACCTGGAGGGACGCATCACGCTGGTCACGCAGGGCGCGCGGGAGCTGTTGGGCGAGGAGGACGGCCGGCTGATCGGCGCGCGCCCCTGGGAGGTCCTGCCGTGGCTGCGCGACCCGGTCTTCGAGGACCGCTACCGCGCCGCGGTGATCAGCCGCCGGCCGACGTCGTTCACCGCCAGCCGGCCGCCGCAGCACTGGCTCACCTTCCGGCTGTTCCCGGACGGCCGGGGCCTGAGCGTGTGGATCAGCCCGTCGGGCAGGGACTACGGCCCGGTGGCGTCCCCCGCGGAGGGCGAGGTGGTGCCCGTGCGGGCCGGCCAGATCTACCACGTGCTGCATCTGGCGGCCGCCCTCACCGAGGCCGTGGGCACGCAGGACGTGGTCGATCTCGTCGCCGACCAGATCGTGCCGGCGTTCGGCGCCCAGGGCATGCTCATGTACGTGGCGGAGGCGGGCCGGCTGCGGACCATCGGGCAGCGCGGGTACTCCGCCGAGGCGGTCGCCGCCTTCGAGGGGGTCGCCCTCGGCGCCGCCAACAGCCCCGCCGTGCGCGCCCTCGCCACCGGGGAGCCCACCTTCTACAGCACCCCCGAGGAGATGGAGCACGACTACCCGGGGCTGCCGCGGCTGACCGGCAAGGCGGCGCGGGCGGTGCTGCCGCTGATCGTGTCCGGCCGCCCGGTCGGCTGCTGCATCCTCGCGTACACCCGGCCCCGCAGTTTCCACCTGGAGGAGCGCCAGGTCCTCACCTCGCTGGCGGGGCTGATCGCCCAGGCACTGGACCGGGCGCGTCTGTACGACGCAAAGCAGCAGCTGGCGCACGACCTCCAGGCCGGTCTGCTGCCGCATGTGCTGCCCTCCGTGCCGGGGTTCGCCGTCGCCGCCCGTTACCTGCCGTCGACCCGCGGCATGGACATCGGCGGCGACTTCTACGATCTGCTCCGCCTCGACGAGCACAGCGTCGCCGCCGTCATCGGCGACGTACAGGGCCACAACGCGGCGGCCGCCGCCCTCATGGGGCAGGTCCGCACCGCGGTCCGCGCCTATGCCACCGCCGGTGCCGCGCCGGGCGAAGTCCTGGCCCGCACCAACCGGCTGTTGACCGGTCTGGACCCGGGGCTGTTCACCAGCTGTCTGTACGTCCATATCGATCTGCGCACCCGCCGGGCGTGCCTGGCGGGCGCCGGCCATCCGCCGCCGCTGCTCCGCCACCCCGACCGGCACACCACCGTGCTGCGGGTGCCGCCGGGCCTGCTGCTGGGCATCGAGCCCGATGCCCGGTACACCACCACGGAGATCACCCTGCCGCCGCGGTCCGTGCTGGCGCTCTACACCGACGGCCTGATCGAAACGCCGGGGGTCGATCCGGACCGCTCCGTCGCCGACCTCGCCGCCCGCCTCAACGACGCGCCGCCCCTGGGCCCGGACCGTCTCGCCGACGCCCTTCTGGAGAACCGGCACGGCGACGCGGACCGGCAGGACGACGTGGCCCTGATGCTGCTGGCCGCGCTCCCGACGGCGCCGGTCTCGGCTGCCTGAACGGGAGCTGACTCCCCGTCACCCACCGTTCCCCGTACGGGAGTTGATCACATCCCATGGTCGAGGGACGAGCGGCCGGCCGACGGGCGCCGTGGTGCGCCGCCGCGGTGGAGTGCGCGCTGCGCCCGGCTCAGGGCGCCGCCCGGCGCGCGGGCGCACAGCGCCGCGCGGGCCGCGTTGGCACCGGGCGCCCCGTGTACGCCGCCGCCCGGATGGGCCCCGGCGGAGGCCAGGTAGAGCCCCACCACAGGGGTCTCCGGGCGGGCGAGGCCCGGCAGCGGGCGGAACACCAGCTGCTGGTGGAGGGCCGCGGTACCGCCGTTGACGGCACCCCCGTGCAGATTGGCGTCCATCGCCTCGAAGGCGGGCGGGGCGAGCACGCGGCGCGCCTTGATGCACGACCGGAAGCCCGGCGCGAAGCGTTCGACCTGCTCCTCCAGCCGGTCCGCCATCGCTTCCCGGTCCCCCCGGTCCCAGGCTCCGCCGATGCCGTCCTCCCCGGCGTCCCCCGTGATCCGGTGCGGTACGTGGGTGTAGGCCCAGGCCGCCTCGGTGCCCGGCGGGGAGCGGGTGGCGTCCGCTGTGGTCATCTGGCCGAACAGGGCGAAGGGCCGGTCGGGTACCTGTCCCGCGGCGATCTGGGCGGTGAAGCGGGTGAGTTCGTCCATGCCGTCGGCCAGATGCACGGTGCCCGCGCCGGCGGCGGCCGCGGCGGTCCACGGCACCGGGCCGCCGAGCGCCCAGTCCACCTTGAAGGTGGCGTAGTCCCACTGGAAGCGCCGCAGGTCCGCCGGCAGCCGGGCGGGGAGGTGCCGGGCGTGGACCAGCCGGCCGTACAGGGCGGGCACGGACACGTCCGCCACGACGGCGCGGCGGCCCGGCACGGTCTCCCCGATCGCCGTACGCACCGCCACCGCGCGCCCGGACCGTACGACGATCTCGTCGACCCGCTCCCCGCAGCGCAGCACCCCGCCCCGGTGCTGCAACCGCCGCACCAGGGCCGAGGTGAGCGACTGCGCACCGCCGGCCGGCACCGGGAAGCCGTAGCGCTGGCCGAGCATCGACATCAGCCATCCGAAGCCGCCGCTGCCCGCGGCCTCGGGGGCGAGGTCGGCGTGCAGCGCGTTGCCCGCCAGCAGCAGCCGGCCCGCCTCGCCGCGGAACTCCTCCTCGCCCAGGCGCCGTACGGGCAGCAGCATCATCCGCGCCAGCCGCAGCGCACCGGCACCGCGGGCGCGGGCGGCGAGCCGGGCCACCGGGCGCAGCGGCGGGAAGGGCGTGAACAGCGCGTCGAGGAGGTCGCCGCCGACCCGGTCCCAGGTCTCGCACAGGCCCTCCCAGGCCGCGCCGTCACCGGTGCCGAAGGTCTCCAGCCCGGCGGCCGTGTCGGCGGTGGCGCGGCCCAGCAGCGCGCAGCGGCCGTCGGTCAGCGGATGGGCCAGCACCTGGGGCGCGTGGCTCCAGACCAACCCCTCCTCGTACAGGTCCAGGGCGGCGAGGACCGGGGAGGCGGCGGCCAGCGGATAGAAGGAACTGCACAGGTCGTTGACGAAGTCGGGGTGCACCGCACGGTCGCTGCGGACCGCGCCGCCCGGCTCGTCCTGCTCCTCCAGCACCTCCACCGTCCACCCGGCGTCGGCCAGCAGGTTCGCCGCGACAAGTCCGTTGGGCCCGGCACCGATCACCACTGCGTCCGGCATCGCTGCCTCCCGTTCGCCCCGCGCGGCGGTCAGGCTCCGGCGGCCGCGTGCGCCGGGGTCTCCTCGGCCACGTCGGCCGGCCTGTGGAGCAGGCTGCGGTGGCGCAGCTGCGGCATGAGGTCGAGGGCCGCGTGGTGCAGCCGTCCGCCGGGCCCGGTCAGCGGATGTTCGTCGACGATGACCAGGTTCGGCCGCGCACGCGCGGTGCCGACCACCCGGTCCTGGTAGCGGTCACGGTCGGCGAGCACCGCCCACAGCTCCTCCGGAGAGCGCCTGATCAGCTGGTGCCGTACCGCCACGAGCGTCCACCGCCTCCGCGCCGGTTCGCCGGCTCCCTCACCCAGCGTAGAGCGGGCCTTCGGGCCCGGCCTCCCGAGCGTGAGGGCCGTGCCCGCCGGTCGCGACGGGCGGCGGCGCCGTGCACGAGCCGGGGCCGGGCCGGGGTGCGGGCTCCCGGTCCGGGGCGGGGGCCGGTGGCGGCTGGGGCTTGGGGTGGACCGGGTCCAGCGGGCCCGGCGGGGGCGGGTCGGGCACCTTGTGCCCCGGCTCGGGTGTCGCGCCGTCCGCCGAGGCCCGGCGCGCCCCGGCGAGACCCTGCCGCCCGTACGGCGCCGTCCGCGCCTCCCGCTCCTCGGTGAGCTCCGTCAGCAGCACGGGGTGTGCCGTCAGCATGCGCCAGCTCCTTCCGGTCGCCTCATGGTTCACGGCTGCGGGTGCCCCGTACGCGTCCGCTCACACCTGACCGTGGCACCCGGCCGGCACCCCGCACTCCGTCAGCCGGTCAGTTCGGCGTCCGGCCGGCCGGGGCGCTGTCCGCCCCGGGTGCGAGGACGGCGCCCGTGCGGGCCGCCTCCCGCGGGGACGGCGCGACGGTGCGCTCGGACAGCGGCAGCGGGGCCGGGAGCAGGTCGTGCCGCCCGAGGAAGGCCCGGTTGACCACGCGCTCGGCGGCGTGGCCGTCGTCCCACATGCAGAAGCGGGCACGGAACGCGGCCCGCAGCTCACCGGCCTCGGAGCTCTCCCAGCGGCCGCTGCGGAACGCCTCGATCAGCTCGTCCTCGGTGGTGGCGACGATCCCCGGGGTGTCTCCCGGCTTCCCCGACAGCAGGTCGAAGGTGACGCCGCGGGAGCGGACATAGGTCTCCCAGTCGTCGGCGTAGGTGACGATCGGCCGGTCGAGGCCGGCGTAGTCGAACATGATCGACGAGTAGTCGGTGATCAGCGCGTCCGCGGCGAGACACAGCTCCTCGACCGAGGGGTGCCGGGAGACGTCGATCAGCGCGCCCTGCTCCTGGAGCTGCTGGAGGTGCGGATCGCGGCCGTAGAAGTAGTGCGTACGCACCAGCAGGACGAAGTCCGGGCCGAGTGCGCCGGTGACCTTCTCCAGGTCCAGCTGCGGCACATAGCCGACCTGGTAGTCGCGGACCGTCGGGGCGTACAGGACCGCCGTGGTGCCGGGCGCGATGCCGAGCCGCTCACGGATGTCCAGGACCTCCCGGGCTCCGGTCCGGAAGAAGACGTCGTTGCGCGGATAGCCGGCGTCGATGGTCTCGAAGCCGCAGGGGTAGACCCGCTCCCACTGCTCGCTGGTGTGCTGGTTGGCGGAAACCGACAGGTCCCAGCGGTCGGCGCGTTCGAGCAGCTTGCGCATGCTCATTCCCTTGACCGCGGCGGGGTACTTCTGCTGGTCGATGCCCATCCGCTTGAGCGGGGTGCCGTGGTGGGTCTGGAGGTGGACCTGCCCCGTGCGCTTGACCACCTCGTCGGCGAAGTTGACGTTGTTGACGAAGTACTTCGCGCGCGCCATCACCTCCCAGTACCGCTGGCTGTTGACGACGACGTGGTCCATCCCGTCCGGCACGGTGTCCACGACGTCCTCGCGCACGACCCACACCCCGTGCAGATCCGGGGCCAGTTCCCTGGCCTTCTCGTAGATCGCGAGCGGATTGCAGGACGGCGTGCGGTTCCAGTAGGCGCTGAAGACGGCGAGGTTCGGGTCGATGGGGCGCTTCAGCTGCCTCCGGTAGAAGCCGGCCGTGGCCCGCTTGCTCATGGCGCGCCGCGCCTTGCGCACCCGCTGCTGCCCCCGCAGCCGGGTGCGGTTCACCAGGTTCAGCGTCTGGAAGGCGCGGTAGGAACCGCGTTCCAGCGCCTGGAACTGCAGGGCGTCGGCCTCCGCCGGCGGGGTGAATCCCGCGGGCTTGTGCCGCCGGTACATCTCCGCGGCCCGGCGGAAGAACTCCGGCCGGTCCTGGACCCGCACCCGGCTCTCGCGCGCGCCGGTGAACAGGAAGTGGCTGACCATCCGCTCGAAGAACAGCGGCCGCAGCCGGTCGAGGTCCGGCCGGCCGTCGAGGAAGTCGAAGAGCCGCTGGTACTGCTCGAATATCGTGAAGTGCTTCCGGCCCGGCGTCTTCATGGAATTGCCGTGCCGGCGCTGGCGGTATTCCACACAGGCGTGCTCCAGGCACACGGCACGCTCGGCGGTGAGCATGGTCGTGTAGACCATGAGGGCGTCCTCGTAGAGCCCGTCGGTGTACCGGAATCCGTTGTCCACGAAGAAATCGCGCCGGAAGGCCCGGTTCCACACCACCGCGAACATATGCAGGAACTCGGTGCGCTCGGTGGGCTTGAAGACGTCCCTGCCCGCCGCGGCGAGGAGTTCACGGACGGCGCTCGGCTTGACCTCGTGCCACCAGTAGGACCGCACATGGTCGAAGAGCAGGAGGTCCGGGTCCTCCGATACGGCCAGCCGGCCGGCCATGGCCTGCAGCGCGCCGGCCGTGAGGGTGTCGTCGCTGTCGAGGAACAGCAGGTAGTCGCCGCGCGCACGCGCCACACCGGTGTTCCTGGCCGCGCCGATGCCGCCGTTCTCCTCGTGGCGCACCGGCACCACCCGCGGGTCCCGGGCGGCGAACTCCGCCAGGATCTCACCACTGCGGTCCGGCGAGCAGTCGTCGACCGCGATGACCTCGAAATCGGTGAATTCCTGCGCCAGCAACGAGTCCAGGCACGCGCGAAGATATCCCTGCACGTTGTAGACCGGCACGATGATGCTGAAGCGGGGGGCGGATCTGAGGCCCGGCTCGGGCATGGCGGCGTTGCTCCTCGAAGATGTCGGCCTCATGACGAAGACCTGAATTTCCGTGACGGCAGTGGGACCACCGGCATGCGGAAAGGGTTGCGCCCGATCTGCGCGGTTTACCTGTTACGACCGTCACAGACAACGTTTTTGGGCTGTGCGGGGGTTGGGTGCGGGGAGCAGCGCCCCGGAGTAGAGCGTCACACCACCGGGCGGGGCCGGTCGCCGGTCGTGTGCCGCAGTGCGGCTTCCAGGCGGTCGCGGGCCTCGGTCTGGGCGGCGATCCGTTCGTCGAGGACCGCCAGCCGTTCCCACGCGACGCGCAGCCCCTTGTCCGACGGCGGTGCGGCAGCCACGTCGCCGTCCAGGCAGGGCAGGAACACCTGCACGTCGTCGAGGGTGAGCCCGGCGGCCAGGAGGTGGCGGATGTTGCGGACCCGCACCACCGTCCGTGCCTCGTAGACGCGGTAGCCGTTGGGGGCCCGCTCGGAGGAGATCAGCCCGGCCTGTTCGTAGTGCCGCAGCGCACGGGGAGTCGTCCCGGTCTCCTTGGCCAGCTCGCCGATCCTCACCCGCCCCACCTCCGGGGCCACTCCTATCACGCCACGACCGCCCCGCCGTCGACCGGGAGCACGACTCCGGTGAGGAACGCGGCACTTGGCGAGGCGAGCCGGGTGAGGGCCCAGGCCACCTCCTCGGGCCGGCCGATCCGTGCCAGCGGGGTGCGGGCCAGCTGCCACTCCCGTACCGCGGCCCGCCGCTCCGGCGTCAGGCCCTGGTGCTCGCCGATCGGGGTGTCGATCGCGCCGGGGGCGACCGCGACCACGCGGATGCCGCGGGGGGCCAGTTCGACCGCCCAGCTGCGGGTCAGCAGCTCCAGCGCGGTCTTGGTCGCCGCGTAGACCGAACTGCCGGGCCAGGCCCGTTGCCCCACCGAGGTGCTCACGTTGACGATCACCCCGCCGCTCGCCTCCAGGAGGGGAAGCGCGGCCTGGGACAGCAGGATGGGTGCGATCAGGTTGGTGGCGATCTGCGGGTGGATCGTCTCCGGTGTGAGGGTGCCGAGGGCGCCGCTGCGCACGATGCCGGCGTTGTTGACGAGCACGTCCAGCCGGCCGTGCAGCTCCCGTGCGGTGCGGATGATGCGCTCGGGCTCACCTGAGGCGGTGATGTCCGCGGTCAGCGGGGTGATCCGCCGGTGACCGGCGGCGGTCTCGTGCAGCGGTACGGCCCGCCGGCCGATGGCGAGCACGTGGGCGCCCTCGGCGGCGAAGGCACGGGCGGTGGCCCGGCCGATCCCGGTGCCTGCGCCGGTGACGGCGACGATCCTGCGGGGCTGCGATGCGGTGCTGGTGTCCATGCGGGAATCGTTCAACCCTGCCGCCAGTGGCAGGGTCAAATGGAGCCCGGTGGGGCCTGCCCGTCCCCGACCCGCTCCCCCGGCCTCGTCCGGCCGCTCACGGGACGAGGGGACTGTCCGCCTGCGGCTCGGGTAGGCGCCGTACATGGTTGCCACACGTAACTTCGTGCCAGGAACGCTGTTGCAGGGCATACACCGTCGTCGGCCGCCACGTCACACGCGCCGGGGCCGCCGACGCGGCAAGCTCCACCGGAGGCTGCTCGCCTACCGGGACGTGGTGATCTTCCATTCCCCGGCACCGGCGAGTGAGCGGGCGCAGAGTCTGCTGCTGGTGTACATCCGCCGCGTCGTCGGCGAGGTCACCTACGAAGTGTGTGAACGCTGCGCGAGCGGGGTGATCACCCAGGTCCACGTCGCCACGCCCCTGCAGGACAGCGGCCTGGGCACCCGTGCGGTGTCCCACCTGCGAGCCTGCTACCCCGACATCACCTGGTGCAGCTGCCTGCCCCAGCGCATGACCCGCGACCTCGCCACGCGCATGCGCCTCCCCAACAACCGCACCGGCGTCGGCTGTTCGCACCTCCGCTACGAGGCCTCCGGCAGCGGCGGGGCACCGGTGCGGGCGAGGCGCTGAGCGTCTTACGGCCTTCACGCCCGCGGGGCAGCGGCGGTTCGGGGCTCGTCCTCCTCCGCTCACCGCCTCCGTGGAGAGGGCGCCGTGTGCAGGGGCAGGCCCAGTGCGGACATGGCGGCCTCCATGGTCGCCTCGCCGAGGGTCGGGTGGGCGTGCACCGTGTCGGCGAGCGTGGAGAGCGTCGCCCCGTGGGTCAGGGCCAGCGCCGCCTCGGCGATGAGGTCGCTCGCGCCGGGCCCGATGAGGTGCGTCCCGAGGACCCGGCCGCCGTCCCGCTCGGCGACGATCTTGACCATTCCTTCCGTGACACCGTAGGCGTGGGCGCGCCCCAGTGCGGCGAAGGGGAAGCGGGCGCTGGTGACGTCGTGGCCCGCCGCCACGGCCGCCGCCTCGGTCAGACCCACACTGGCCACCTCGGGATGGGTGAACGTCGCGGCGGGCACGGCGTCGTAGGCGATGCGCTCGTCGTGGCCGCAGATCGCGGCGGCCGCGACGAGTCCCTGGTGCGAGGCGACGTGCGCCAGCTGCAGGCGGCCGGTCACGTCTCCGATCGCGTGGATGTGCGGGACGTTGGTGCGCAGCTGGTCATCGACGGGGAGGTAGCCGCGCTCGTCGGTGCGCACACCTGCCGTGTCCAGGTCCAGCGCCGCTGTGTTGGGCCGCCTGCCGACGCCGAACAGGACCGTGTCGGCGGGCACGGTCTCGGCGGGCCGGCCGTCCGTGGCGGTGAGGTGCGCCTGCAGCGGGGCACCGTCGGAGCCCTCCTCGACCGCCGCGATCGTGTGGCGGGTCAGGACGCGGATGCCGCGCTTGATGAAGGAGCGGGTGAGGGCGCGGCCGATGTCCTGGTCCTCGCCGGGCAGCAGCGTCGGCATCATCTCGACGACCGTGACCTCGGAGCCGAAGGCGTGGAACATGCTCGCCCACTCGGCGCCGACCGCGCTGCCGCCGACCACGAGGACCCGGGAGGGGACCCGCGGCAGCAGGAACGCCCCGTCGGAGGTGACCACTCCGGGCAGGTCCGCGCCGGGAACAGCCGGCACGGCGGGCCGGGAGCCGGTGGCGACGACGAGGTGGTGGGCGGTGAGGTGTGCGCGGGCGGGGCCCTCGGCCGGCGGTGCCGCGTACCGCGGACCGTCGTCGCCGAGAGGGGCGGGCCCGGCCTCGTGCACGGCGACGGTGTGGTCGTCGACGAAGCGGGCGTGGCCGGTCACCACGGTCACGCCGTTGGCCTTGAGGAGATGGGCGATGCCGTCCGTCAGCGTGCGCACGATGCGGTCCTTGCGCTTGAGGACCGCCGCGTAGTCCAGCCGGACGTCGTCGGCCAGGACCCCGAACTCGTCGGCGCCGCGTACGGTTTCCAGGACCTCGGCCGAGCGCAGCATCGCCTTGGTCGGGATGCAGCCCCAGTTCAGGCACACCCCGCCGGGGCGCTCCTTGTCCACCAGAGCGACCTTCTTGCCCAGTTGTGCCGCACGGATCGCGGCGACATAGCCACCGGGGCCACCGCCGATGACAAGGACGTCGAACTGCTGGTTCATGGTGTGCTCTTCTCAGGGGAGGGAGGGGTGGGGGTGGTGTCCGCCGGCGCCGTGCCGCGCCCCGGCCGTCGGGTGGGTACGCGTTCACCGGGGTGGTGGGTGAGCACACGGGCGACCGCTTCGGCGGCCGCACGGAAGCCGGCCTCGCCGCATCCGCGGGCCGCGAGGGCGTCGACGCCGATGCTCACTTCTGAACTCATGGGCGGTGTACCGGAGTTGAGTGAGAGCGTGGTGCGCTCCACGGTGAGGCCGAGCGATCGGAGGGCCTCTGCTGCCGCGCACACGTCCAGGCCCGTGCCCCGGAGGTCGACGAGGACCCGGTCCGTCTCGGTGGAACCGGTCAGCACACGGGCCCCGGTTTCGGCGACATCGTCGGCCAGGAGCCGGCCGGCCATGATCCTGGCGGCCCGGAGGCCGGCTGCCCGGTGTTCACGGAAGGCCGGTGAGGCGGCACACCGGAAGGCGGCCGCCTTCGCCGCCATGTCCTGTGCGAACGTCTCCGTCTCCCGGTCGGGGAGCGCCACGGCGTCGAGTCGGCGCGCGATGCGGGGGTCACCGGTGAGGACGGCGCCCCCGAGCACCGGATGGCTGCCCGTGGTGACGACGTGGGCATGGGGCACGGGACCGGGGTGCAGCCCGGCCGCGACCGGGCCCGCGACGTTCGCCATGTCCACCAGGAGCAGCGCGCCGGCCTCGTCGGCGATCCGGCGGAGGCGCGCGTAGTCCAGGAGCCGTGGATACGCCGCCCACCCCGCGAGGATGATCCGGGGACGCCGCAGCTCGGCCAGCCGGTGCACCTGGTCCAGGTCGACCGTGAAGTCGGACGGGCGGACCTGATAGGTGGCCAGGTCGTACAGCTCGCTCAAGCGGCCCGTGTGCGTCGGGCACCCCGGGCCGGCGGCCGGCGCCAGGTCCGGCGCGAGCACGGTGTCGCCCGGGGCGAGCAGTGCGGACAGGACCGCCGAGAGGGCCTCGTCCCCCGTCCGGTGCCACACCTGGGCGTACTCCGCACCGAACAGCGCCTTGGCGCGGTCGGCGGCCAACTGCTCGACGGTGGCGGCGGATTCGGCGGCCGGGAGCCGCGGTTCCGGGCCGGTGGGCGTCGCGTCGAAAAGATCGGTCATGGTCGCTCCTCGCGGCGGGATCAGCACTCGATGACGTTGACGGCGAGGCCGCCGCGGGCGGTCTCCTTGTAGGTGACCTTCATGTCGGCACCGGTGTCCTTCATGGTCTTGATGACCTTGTCCAGGGAGACGTGGTGGCGGCCGTCGCCGCGCAGCGCCATACGGGCGGCGGTGACGGCCTTGACCGCGGCCATGCCGTTGCGCTCGATGCACGGGATCTGGACCAGGCCGCCGACCGGGTCGCAGGTCAGGCCCAGGTTGTGCTCCATGCCGATCTCGGCGGCGTTCTCCACCCGTTCGGGGCTGCCGCCCAGCACCTCGGCGAGGCCGCCGGCGGCCATCGAGCAGGCGGAGCCGACCTCGCCCTGGCAGCCGACCTCGGCGCCGGAGATCGAGGCGTTCTCCTTGAAGAGCATGCCGACGGCGCCGGCCGCGAGCAGGAAGCGGACGATGCCGTCCTCCTTCTCCTCCCGGGAGGCCGCACCCGCCGCGAAGTTGAGGTAGTAGCCCAGAACGGCCGGGATGATCCCGGCGGCACCGTTGGTCGGGGCGGTGACGACCCGGCCGCCGCCGGCGTTCTCCTCGTTGACCGCCATCGCGTAGAGCGTGACCCACTCCATGGCGCGGTCGGCCGGGTCGCCCTCGGCGCGCAGCGCGCGGGCCGAAGTGGCCGCCCGGCGGCGGACCTTCAGCCCGCCGGGCAGGATGCCCTCGCGGGACAGGCCGCGCGCCACGCACGCCTCCATCACCCGCCAGATCTCCAGCAGCCCCTCGCGGATCTCGGTCTCGGTGCGCCAGGCCTTCTCGTTCTCCAGCATCAGGGCGGAGATGGACAGGCCGGTCTCCCGGGTCAGCCGCAGCAGTTCGTCGCCCGTACGGAAGGGGTGGGTGAGCACCGTGTCGTCGGGCTTGACGCGGTCCGCGCCGGCGGCCTCCTCGTCGACGACGAAGCCGCCGCCGACCGAGTAGTACGTCTTCTCCAGCAGCGTCGCCCCCTCGGTGTCACGGGCGAGCAGGGTCATGCCGTTGGCGTGGTAGGGCAGGGAGCGGCGGCGGTGCAGGACCAGATCGTCGGAGACGTCGAAGTCGATCTCGTGGGCGGGGCCGCTCTCCCCCGCCGGCAGGCGCAGGCGCCCGGTGCTGCGAATCCGTTCGACCTCGTCGTCGGCCGTCTCCACGTCCACCGTCCGCGGGGAGTGGCCCTCCAGGCCGAGCAGTACGGCCTTCGGCGTGCCGTGGCCGTGGCCGGTGGCGCCCAGGGAGCCGAACAGCTCCGCCCGCACCGAGGCCGTCCGCGCCACCAGGCCGGCCTCCTTGAGACGGCCGGCGAACATCTGGGCGGCGCGCATCGGTCCGACGGTGTGCGAGCTGGACGGGCCGATGCCGATGGAGAACAGGTCGAAGACGGAGAGGGCCATGGAAGGGCTCCTTTGCGAGAGGTGGTCGGGGAAGGGGCAGGGTCCGCGCGGGCGGTTGCGCCTCCCGTCAGGGGTGCCGGGGCCTCTTGTCGCGTGCCTGCTGATACAGCCGTCCGGCGCGGTAGGAGGACCGGACCAGGGGGCCGGACAGCACTCCGGCGAAGCCGATCTCCTCGGCCTCTTGCCCGAGTTCGGTGAACTCCTCGGGCCGGACCCACCGTTCGACCGGGTGGTGCCGCGCCGAGGGGCGCAGGTACTGGGTGATGGTGACCAGGTCGCAGCCGGCGGCGTGCAGGTCGGCCAGCGCGGTGGAGATCTCCGCCCGGGTCTCCCCCAGTCCCAGGATCAGGTTCGACTTGGTGACCAGGCCGGACTCCCGTGCCGCGGTGAGCACGCCGAGCGACCTGTCGTAGCGGAACGCGGGCCGGATGCGCTTGAAGATCCGCGGCACCGTCTCCACGTTGTGGGCCAGTACCTCCGGGCGCGACTCGCATACCTGGGCCAGCAGTTCGGGGACGCCGTTGAAGTCCGGGACCAGGTTCTCCACCCCGGTGCCCGGGTTCCGTGCGTGGATCTGCCGGACCGTCTCGGCGTAGAGCCAGGCACCGCCGTCGGGCAGGTCGTCGCGGGCCACCCCGGTGATCGTGGCGTACCGCAGCCGCATCGTGGCCACCGACTCCGCCACCCGGCGCGGCTCCTCCCGGTCCAGCGGCTGGGGCCGGCCGGTGTCGATCTGGCAGAAGTCGCAGCGCCGGGTGCACTGGTCACCGCCGATGAGGAAGGTGGCCTCGCGGTCCTCCCAGCACTCGAAGATGTTGGGGCACCCGGCCTCCTGGCACACGGTGTGCAGCCCTTCGGCCTCCACCTGCGACCGCAGCGCGTTGTACTCCGGCCCCATGCGCACCCGTGTCCTCATCCACTCGGGCTTCCGTTCCACGGGGGTCCGGCTGTTGCGCACCTCCAGCCGCAGCAGCCGGCGGCCGTCGGGGGAGGCGGAAGAGGTGGGAGATGTGGGGGCGTCACTCATGGCACGGCTCCGGGTACGGGGAGGGGTGGCGGCGGGCACGGCTACGCGAGCCCGCGCAGGTCAGGACGCGAACGCTTCGGGCGGCGGGCAGGAGCAGACCAGGTTGCGGTCGCCGTGCGCCTGGTCGACCCGGCCGACCGGCGGCCAGTACTTGTCGGGCGTGACGCCCGCCGGGAAGGCGGCCCGCTCGCGTGAGTAGGCGCGGGTCCACTCGCCGGCGAGGGCGGCGGCGGTGTGCGGCGCCTGTCGCAGCGGGCTGTCCTCCAGCGACCAGACGCCCTGGTCCACCAGGTCGATCTCGGCGCGGATCGCGATCATCGCCTCGCAGAAACGGTCCAGTTCGGCGAGGCTCTCGCTCTCCGTCGGCTCGACCATCAGAGTGCCGGGGACCGGAAAGCTCATCGTCGGCGCGTGGAAGCCGTGGTCGATGAGGCGCTTGGCGACGTCGTCGACCGTCACCCCCGTGGCGGCGGTGAGGGGGCGGACGTCGAGGATGCACTCGTGCGCGACGAGGCCCGACTCTCCGGCGTACAGGACGGGGAAGTGAGGCGCGAGGCGGCGGGCCACGTAGTTGGCGCTCAGCACGGCCACCCGGGTCGCCTCGGTCAGCCCCTCGGCGCCCATCATCCGGATGTAGGCCCACGGGATCGGCAGGATGCCGGCGCTGCCGAACGGCGCGGCGCTCACCGCCCCGATGCCGTCGCGGCGCCCGGTGTCGGGGTGCAGCGGATGGGTGGGCAGGTACGGCGCGAGATGGGCGGCCACCGCGACCGGGCCGACCCCCGGACCGCCGCCGCCGTGCGGGATGCAGAACGTCTTGTGCAGGTTGAGGTGTGACACATCGCCACCGAACTCGCCGGGCCTGGCGACTCCGAGCAGCGCGTTGAGGTTGGCGCCGTCGACGTAGACCTGTCCGCCGTGCTCGTGCACCAGCTCGCACAGCCGGGTGATGCCCTCCTCGTAGACGCCGTGGGTGGAGGGGTAGGTCACCATGATCGCGGCCAGCTGGTCGGAGTGCTTGGCGCACTTCGCCCGGAGGTCGTCGAGATCGACCGTGCCGTCGGGCCGCGAGGCCACCACGACGACGCGCATCCCGGCCATGGCGGCCGAGGCCGCGTTGGTGCCGTGCGCGCTTGCCGGGATGAGGCACACATCGCGTCCGGCCTGGCCGTTGCTCCGGTGGTAGCGGCGGATCGCCAGCAGGCCGGCGAGTTCGCCCTGCGAGCCCGCGTTCGGCTGGAGGGAGACCTTGGCGTACCCGGTGACCTCCGCCAGCCAGGTCTCCAGCTGCTCGACCAGGGCCAGATACCCGGCAGCGTCCGTGAGGGGCGCGAAGGGGTGCAGGTCGGCGAAGCCGGGCCAGCTGACCGGTTCCATCTCCGTGGTCGCGTTGAGCTTCATCGTGCAGGACCCGAGCGGGATCATCCCGCGGTCCAGCGCGAAGTCACGGTCGGAGAGCCGGCGCAGATAGCGCAGCATCGCGGTCTCCGACCGGTGCTGGTGGAAGACCGGGTGGGTGAGGAAGGGGGAGGTGCGCCGCAGGTCCGGCGGAAGCGCCGCCGAAGTGCCGTCGGCCGGGCCGGCCGGGTCGTCCCCCGCCGCGCCGAAGGCGTCGAGCACGCGACGGACGTGGTCGTGCGAGGTGGCCTCGGAGCAGGAGACGCCGACGTGGTCACCGTCCACCAGCCGCAGCAGCATCCCCTTGTCGTGCGCGGCAGCAACGACCTCCCCGGCCCGGCCGGGGACCCGCACCAGCAGGGTGTCGAAGAACTCGGGGTGCACCACCGTGATCCCGCTGTTCCGCAGCCCCGTGGCGATGCGCGTGGTGTGCCGGTGCGTCCGCCGGGCGATCCCGGTCAGCCCCTCGGGGCCGTGGTAGACGGCGTACATCGAGGCGACCACGGCCAGCAGGACCTGCGCGGTGCAGATGTTGGAGGTCGCCTTGTCGCGCCGGATGTGCTGCTCGCGGGTCTGCAGGGCGAGGCGGTAGGCGGGCCGGCCGGCGTTGTCCACGGACACGCCCACGAGCCGGCCGGGCAGGTGCCGTTCGAGCCCTTCGCGGACCGCGATATAGCCGGCGTGCGGCCCGCCGTAGAACACGGGGACACCGAACCGCTGGGACGACCCCACGACGAGGTCGGCGCCGTACTCCCCCGGTGGCACGAGCAGCGTGAGCGCCAGCAGGTCGGCGGCCACGGTGACCAGCGCCCCGCGCTCGCGCGCCGCCGCGGTCACCTCGCGCAGGTCGCGGACGGCTCCCGAGCAGCCGGGGTAGGACAGCACCACCCCGAAGAAGTCCTCCTGCGGCAGCGGCTCGGCGACGTCGATCTCGACGACCTCGATGCCGACCGCGCAGGCCCGTGTGCGCAGCACGTCGAGGGTCTGCGGCAGGGTGTCGCGGTCGACCAGGACGCGGTGGCGGCTCTTGCCGGCGACACGTCGCATCACCGTGACGGCCTCGGCGACCGCCGTGGCCTCGTCGAGCAGCGACGCGTTGGCGGTCGGCAGTCCGGTGAGGTCGCCGACCATGGTCTGGAAGTTGATCAGTGCCTCGAGCCGGCCCTGGCTGATCTCCGGCTGGTAGGGCGTGTAGGCGGTGTACCACGACGGGTCCTCCAGCACGTTGCGCCGGATCACCGCGGGGGTGGTGGTCGCGTGGTAGCCCAGTCCGTTCATGGGGACGGTCACGGTGTTCCGGCCGGCGAACTCCTGCAGCTCCGCGCGGGCTTCGGCCTCGGTGGCGGCGGCGGGCAGGTTCAGGCCGGAGGTGCTCCGGATGCCGCCGGGGACGGCGGCGTCGATGAGGGCGGCCAGCGTCGGGTAGCCGACTGCGGCCAGCATGGTGGTGCGGTCGGCGTCGTTGACGCCGATGTGGCGGGTGGCGAACTCACCCGGCGCGGAGGACTCGGGGTAGGTCATGGTGGGAGGCTCCCTGTGGGGGCACCGCGGACGCGGCGCCGTGGACGGGTTGCCTCCCCGCTCTGTCATCGGTACCTGAGAGCTTCACCACCGGGTTTGGCGGTTTGCACCGTGGGCGCAGGACATGACGTCCTGACTTTCCAGAGTCGCCTGGCCGAAGCGGTAGTGGGGCCTGAGAGATTCTGGGGAGAGTTGCTCCTTCGGCGCCTCGCCAAGGGTGGGCGAGGGCTCTCCCGCTTCGGTTCGAACAGCGCGATGTGGAGTTGTCGGGCGGCGCGGTGGTGAGGCCGGGAGTCTCCGGGGAGGAGGTGCTCCCCCGGCGCCACGTCGTCACAGGACGTGGGCTCTCCCGCCGCGGAACCGTCAGCGGTACGGATGCTGCCGGATCTTTCCCGAGGCAACGTACGGGCACCGGAACACAGCCGTCAAGAGTCTGCCGACGGACCTGCCGGTAACCTGGCGGCCCCGGAAGCGAGGCCGTGAGCTGCACAAACGCCGTCCCCTACGGGGAAGCGCCGCACTACCCGGGAGTAGCGTCCAGCCTTCGGCCGGTCCCTTGACCGGCCGCTGAGGGGGCCCTAGCCTCACCGCACATCGCCGTTCACCCCGGAGCGGGAGAGCACTGGATCAGCCAGACCCGGTCGCCGAAGGAGCAACACCTCCCCGGAAACTCTCAGGCATCCCTACCGCTCGGGCAGGCAACTCTGGAAAGCAGGCGCCGACGCGCCTCGCCGACGGTGCAAGCCGCGCGCTGAGCGCGGCGAAGCTCTCAGGCTCATGACAGAGGGGGAGGCTCACTCGGCCGCACGGGCCCCTGCCCGTGCTCGACATTCGAGGAGCCCCTGATGGCTCTCCTGCCGCTCGCCCCCGACCGCCACCCGCCCGTCGGCTCGCGGGCCGATGGTCAGGCTTCTGTGCGGGCCCGTTCAGCGTACTGACACCCTTCAGTTCGGCTGCCGCTTCTCCGCGCGCAGCCCCTGCCGCACGCCCCTGGGGCGCGTGGTCATGCTCCGAGAGACCCCCTGTCCCGTGCCCGCACGGGTCTTGAGATCCGCGAGGTTCGCCCATGCCTGAACGCAGTGACACCGGCCTGACCACCACGCCGGCCGGCTCCACACCCCCGCCCGAGGGCGAGCAGCACCTCTCCCGCCAGCTGTCCAACCGGCACATCCAGCTCATCGCGATCGGCGGTGCGATCGGCACCGGCCTGTTCATGGGCTCGGGCAAGACCATCTCGCTGGCCGGACCCTCGGTGATCTTCGTCTACATGATCATCGGCGTGATGCTCTTCTTCGTGATGCGGGCGATGGGCGAGCTGCTGCTGTCCAACCTGCGCTACAAGTCCTTCGCCGACTTCGCGGCCGACCTGCTGGGTCCGTGGGCCGGCTTCTTCACCGGCTGGACGTACTGGTTCTGCTGGATCGTCACCGGCATCGCCGACGTCATCGCCATCTCCGGGTACGTGGCCTACTGGTGGCACGATCTGCCGCTGTGGATACCGGCGCTGGCCGCCGTCGTCCTGCTGATCGCCCTGAACCTGCCCACGGTGAAGGCCTTCGGTGAGACCGAGTTCTGGTTCGCGCTGATCAAGATCGTCGCGATCGTGGCACTGATCGTCGTCGGGCTGGTCATGGTGTTCAGTCACTTCCAGGCGCCCGGTGGGGCGGCGGCGGGCTTCTCCAACCTCTGGAACGACGGAGGGTTCTTCCCCACCGGCCCCATGGGGTTCGTCGCGGGATTCCAGATCGCGACCTTCGCCTTCGTCGGCATCGAACTGGTCGGCACCACGGCGGCCGAGGCGGAGAACCCGGAACGGAACCTGCCCAAGGCGATCAACTCGATCCCGGTGCGCGTGATGCTGTTCTACGTCGTCGCGCTGATCGTGATCATTTCGGTCACGCCCTGGCGCGAGATCAGCGCGGACCGCAGCCCGTTCGTCGTGATGTTCACCCTTGCCGGTCTGGGGATCGCCGCCTCGCTGATCAACTTCGTGGTGCTGACCTCGGCCACCTCGTCGGCGAACTCGGGCATCTACTCCACCTCACGGATGGTGTACGGGCTGGCCCAGGAGGGCGACGCCCCGGGGCGCTTCGGCAGGCTCACCTCCAGGAAGGTACCGGCCAACGCCCTGCTCCTCTCCGGGATCTTCCTGCTCGCCGGTGTGGTCATGGTCGCCATGGACGACTCGATCATCGAGGCCTTCACCCTGGTGACCACCGTGTCCGCCGTGCTGTTCATCTTCGTCTGGTCGATCATCCTGATCAGCTACCTCGTGTACCGCAGGCGCCGTCCGCACCTGCACGAGGCCTCGGCGTTCAAGATGCCCGGTGGCATCGTCATGTGCTACGTCGTGCTCGCGTTCTTCGCGTTCCTCATCTGGGCACTGACCCAGGAGGCCGACACCCTGCGGGCCCTGGTGGTGACCCCGGTGTGGTTCGTCATCCTCGGCATCGCATGGGCCTGTCTCCGCCGCCGCCCGCACCATTCCGCCCGTGCGGCGGCCTTCCGTGCCGAACTCCGCGACGGCGCACGGCAGGACTGACCCGGCCACCGGAGAGCCAGGAGTTCCGGGGGAATCCATGAAGACGCCCGGCTGGGCTGCCCAGCCGGGCGTCTTCATGAACGGCGCGCGGCCGACGGCTCCTTCATCGCGCGTGCCGGCTCCCCCGGCTACCGCCGGTCCCGCTGGGCCGCCACGACCTGGTTGATGGTGCGCTCGGCGCCGGAGCCACGCTGCACCTTCTCCGAGAAGCCGGGGAACTGCCCGGCGATGGCGCTGAGCACCTTCAACTCCACCGGCGCCACGTTGACTTCGCACAGATCGCGCTCGACGGCCCGGACCACGCCCGCCACCACCTGGCCCGGGGAGACCATGCGCACACCGGCCGGCGGCGTGGCGCCCGTGACGGCGAACATGCCCGCGTCGCTGACGGCGCCGGGCTGGACCACGGAGACCCCCACCCCCGTACCGTGCAGGTCCTGGCGGAGGGACAGCCCGAAGCCGCGCAGCCCGAACTTGGCCGCGCTGTAGAGCGAGGAGTACTTGGTGGCCGCCTTCCCGGAGAGCGAGCCGACGAGGGCGATATGGCCCCGCCCCCGCTCGACCATCCGGGGCGCGAGCGCGCGGGTCAGCATGACGGGGGCCCGCAGGTTCACGGTCAGCGCGCGGTCGATCTGCTCGGGCGTGTAGTCGAGGAGCGCACCCGAGGAGGGCAGCGCGGCGTTGGCGATCAGGATGTCGGTGTCGGGGCAGGCCTCGGCGAGCTGCTCGACCTGGTCCGGGTCGGCGAGATCGGCGGTGACCGCGCGGGCGCCGAGTTCGCCGGCGAGCGCCTCCAGGGCATCGGGGCGGCGCCCGGAGAGCACCAACTCGGCTCCCTGGGCGGCCAGTTCACGGGCGAGGGCCTGGCCGATGCCGCCTACGGCCCCGGTCAGGAGAACGGTTGATCCTGCGATGCGCATAGGACGAGCCTCCAGAGACTGTTCGTTCGAACGAACGGTATGGAGGGCGGACGACCGTGTCAACAGCGGATGCCGCCGGACCCGCCGACCGCGCCGGCGCCGACGACCGGCCCGAGGGCGATCCGCGCTGGTCAGAGCGGCCCCCGCCCTTCCCCCGTGCCCGGCGGACGCCGCTGGCACAATGACTGCCATGGCCAAGCCCCCCGGAACCCGGCAGAGCATCATCGACGCCGTCCTGCGCATCATCGGTGAGGACGGCATCGCCGCGGTCACCAACCGGCGGATCGCCAAGGAGGCCCAGGTCTCCCTCGGCTCGGTCACCTACCACTTCGCGACCCAGCACGAGATGCTGCGGGAGAGCCTGCTGCACTTCGTCGCGGAGGAGACCCGGCGCTTCACCGAACTCGCCGCGCAGTGCCAGACCGACACCATGGACGCCGACCGGGCCGCCACCGCGGTCGCCCAGGTCGCCGGGGGCGCGCCCTTCGACAGCAGGCAGATCGCCCCCTTCGAGCTCTATATCCAGGCCGGCCGCGACGAGCGGCTGCGCACCGCGGCCACGGAGTCCTTCGCCGCATACGACCAGCTGGTCACCCGGATCTTCACCGGTCTCGGGGTCCCCGGCGCCGAACGGCTGGCGAGCAGCGCCGTCGCTCTCGTCTTCGGGCTGCAGCTGCGCAGCCTCGCCACCGGTCAGCCCGCCGAGGAACTCGTCGACGCCCTGATGCTGCTGGCGCGCGGGGCGCAGCAGTCCTGACCGCCGGGTGCGGCTCCGGGTACGCCGTTCGCGCCGTGGCCGGGCGGCGACCGCCCGGCAGGCCCGGGTCCATGGTCCGTCGTCCCCCGTCGATGACCCCCGAAGCCCCTCGAAGGGCGTCGAAGACGGTCAAGATCGACACCAGACAAACGGACTCTCACCTGGTAGAACACAGGGCAGAGACCCGGCTGCAAATCCCACCCGGAGGTACCCGTGAAGATGCTGATCAACGTAGCCGAGACCGTGGTCACCGATGCGCTGCGGGGGATGGCCGCGGCGCATCCCGAGCTGGTGGTGGATGCCGAGAACCGGGTGATCGTGCGGCGGGACGCGCCGGTGGCGGAGAAGGTGGCGCTGGTGTCCGGCGGCGGCAGCGGGCACGAGCCGCTGCACGGGGGGTTCGTCGGGCCCGGCATGCTGGACGCCGCCTGTCCGGGAGAGGTCTTCACCTCGCCGGTGCCCGATCAGATGGTGCGGGCCGCGGCGGCCGTGGACAGCGGCCAAGGCGTGCTGTTCCTCGTGAAGAACTACACCGGGGACGTCCTCAACTTCCAGATGGCGGCGGAGCTGGCGGAGGACGAGGGGGTGCAGGTGGCCAGTGTGCTCATCGATGACGATGTCGCGGTGACCGACTCGACGTTCACGGCCGGGCGGCGCGGCACCGGGGCGACCCTGTTCGTGGAGAAGATCGCCGGTGCCGCGGCCGAGGAGGGCATGCCGCTGGAGCGGGTGGAGGCCCTGGCCCGGCAGGTGGTGGCCTCGTCCCGCAGCTTCGGGGTGGCGCTGAGCCCCTGTACGACCCCGGCGAAGGGCAGCCCGACGTTCGGTCTCCCGGCCGGGGAGCTGGAGTTGGGGGTCGGGATTCACGGCGAGCCGGGGCGGGAGCGCCGGGCCATGATGACCTCGCACGAGATCGCGGACTTCGCGGTGGACGCGATCCTGGAGGATCTCGACCCGCGGCTGCCGGTGCTGGTGCTGGTCAACGGCATGGGCGCGACGCCGCTGCTGGAGCTGTACGGCTTCAACGCGGAGGTCCGCCGGGTGCTCGACGAACGGGGCGTGGCGGTGGCCCGTACGCTCGTCGGGAACTACGTGACGTCGCTGGACATGGCGGGCTGCTCGGTGACGCTGTGCCAGGTCGACGGGGAGCTGCTGCGGCTGTGGGACGCGCCGGTGCAGACGGCGGGGCTCCGCTGGGGGCGGTGAGCGCTCCGCCGTCCCCGTATCCCCTGTCCCTGTCGCTTTCTTGCTCAGTGCCTGAACAACCAAGGAGAGTAGCCCGTGTCCGAAACGGTGCTGGATGCCGCGTTCTTCGTACGCTGGATGACGGCGGCGGCCGCCGTCATCGACCGGGAGGCCGACCGGCTCACCGAGCTGGACTCCCCCATCGGTGACGCCGACCACGGAAGGAACATGCAGCGTGGCTTCGCTGCCGTGGTCACGGCGCTGGAGGCGGAGCCGCCGGCGACGCCCGGCGCCGTGCTGACCGCCGCCGGACGGCAGTTGATCTCCAGCGTGGGCGGGGCGTCCGGACCGCTCTACGGGACGCTGCTGCGGCGGTCCGGCAAGACGCTGGGCGACGCGCCGCAGGCCTCGGCGGAGGAGCTGCGCGCGGCGCTGGCCGCCGGGGTGGCCGCGGTGGGGCAGCTCGGCGGTTCGGCGCCGGGTGACAAGACGATGCTCGACGCGCTGACGCCGGCCGTGGCGGCGCTGGCGGAGTCGTTCGACGCGGCGGCCGCTGCGGCCGGGGAGGGTGCGCTGGCGACCGTGCCGATGCAGGCCAGGAAGGGCCGGGCCAGTTACCTCGGGGAACGCAGTATCGGGCACCAGGACCCGGGGGCGACGTCCTCGGCGCTGCTGTTCGCGGCCCTCGCGGAGGTGGCGAAGTGAGCGCGGCGACGGCGGGCGGGGCCGTGCCGGTCGGGGTGGTGCTGGTGTCGCACAGCGGGCCGGTCGCGGAGTCGGTGGCGACGCTGGCGGTCGGGCTGGCCGGGGGCGGTGACACGGTGCCGGTGGCCGCCGCGGGCGGCACCCCGGACGGCGGGCTCGGCACCAGCGCGGAGCTGATCACCGAGGCGGCGCGGACGGTGGACCGCGGTGCGGGGGTGGCGATCCTGGTCGACCTGGGCAGCGCCGTGCTGACCGTGAAGGCGCTGATCGCCGAGGGGGACGAACTCCCCGAGGGCGCACGGCTGGTGGACGCGCCGTTCGTGGAGGGCGCGGTGGCCGCCGTGGTCACCGCGTCGACCGGGGCGGATCTGGACGCGGTCGCGGCGGCGGCCGGGGAGGCCTACGGCTACCGCAAGGAGTGAGGCCGCCGCGCGCGGGGCCGTCAGGGTTTGCGGGCGACGCCCGCGTAACAGGCGGCCTCCGCGTCGGTCACATGGGTGGCGTCCTCGGGGCGGTCGGGGCGCCACTGGTGGGAGAGCGTGAGGCCCGGCTCCAGCAGCTCCCAGCCGTCGAAGAAGCGCAGGATCTCGGCGCGGGAGCGGAACTGGAGCCGGGTGCCCGCGTCGCCGTAGATCTCGATGATCTGCCGCATCGCCTCGGGGCTGAAGTCCGGTGTGGCATGGCTCAGGGCCAGGGCGCTGCCGCTGGGCAGCGCGGCCTTGAGGGTCTCGACGATGGCGTGGGCGCGGTCCTCGCCGTCGTCGGGGACGAAGTGCATCAGCGCGTTCAGGCTGAGCGCGACCGGGCGGGTCAGATCGAGGGTGTCGCGCAGCTGCGGCGCGGCGAGGATGCCCCCGGGGTCGTTGACGTCGGCCTGGACGTACGCCGTGCGGCCCTCGGCGGTGCCGATCAGCAGGGCCGCGGCGTGCGCCAGGACGATCGGGTCGTTGTCGGTGTAGACCACCCGGGCGTCGGGGGCGAGGCCCTGGGCGATGTCGTGGAGGTTCGGCGGGGTCGGGATGCCGGTGCCGATGTCGAGGAACTGCCGCAGTCCGGACGCGGCGAGGACGCGGGTGGCGCGGTGCATGAACTCGCGGTTGATACGGGCGGCGACCAGCGCGGCGGGGAAGACGCCCAGCACGCTTCCGGCGGCCATCCGGTCGGCGAGGAAGTTGGTCTTGCCGCCCAGGAAATAGTCGTAGATCCGGGACGAGTGGGCCCGGTCCAGCCGTAAGTCCACCACGGAATCGTGCTCGGTCATCGTGCGTTGCCTCCCCGATTCGGCATCCGGCCCGGCGCCTCCCCCGCGCACCATGATGCCCGTTCCGTGAGCCGCGCGCTCCGGATAGCGCACCAAATGCCGTCACACGCACGGTTGTTGGCGGGCGATGCCCCGTATGTCCCGGGACGAGCCGGTGCGCGCCGGAGAGGGGCACGACGCTCGGCCGCGCCACCGTCATGACGGGTCACATGCCATGGTCATGCGTAGTCATATGAATACGCAGCGGCAGATTTTTGCCCCACCGATGCCACAAACGGGGGCGTTTTCCGGTTCATTGGAAGGTGAGAGCAACCGCTCTCCCGCTGCCCGCGGCGCCTCGGCGTCCGGCTCGGTGCACGTCAAACGGAACGAGGACGGCTCGTGAGTGCAGACCGGGACCGACCGCTACCGGCGTGCGCTCCGGCGCATGTCCGCACCGCGGAGTTAGCCCCACTCCCCCGCGGTGCGCTCCCGGCCTCTCCGTCGGACCCGCTCGACCACCGGCTGTCGATCACCTTCGAGGCGTTCCTGGCCACCCATGCACGGAAGTGGCTGACCTACGCCTATCTGCACACGGGCAGCGAGGCCGCGGCCCGTGAGGTCACCCGGGCGGCCTACGGGCAGCTCGGCCGGCTGTGGCCGCATGCGCTGCGGCAGGCGTCGGTGGAGGCGTACGCCTGGTCGGTCCTCAAGGAACGCGTGGTGGAGTGGCTCTACGACCACCACCAGCCCACCGCGCTCACCGAGACCGCCGCCTTCGCGGTCGTCACCCATGCGCTGCTGCGCGAGTGCCAGCAGCAGTTCGCCATGCTGGAAGGCCAGTTGGGGCTGTACGCGGCCATCGCCCGGCTGCCGGAGCGGCAGTGCGACGTGATCGTGCTGCGCCATGTCATCGGATACAGCGACGCGCAGATCGGTGCCCTCCTCGGCGTCGACGAGGTCACCGTCCGCTCCTACGCGAGCCGGGGCAAGCGCAAGCTCGCCGCCGCGCTCGGCATCGACCAGGGAAACGCAAGGGGGAACTGACCATGTGGCACACCCGTCCCACCGACCGCCGGGAGACCGTGGAGACGCTGCTCAGCGCGGCCGCCGCGGTGTCCGGCATCGACGATCTGGCCGGATTCCGCGACCTCGACGACGCGGGCGCGCTCGGCGGCCTCGGCGCACCCCTGTGCGCGGGGACGGCGGCGGAGGGCCCGCGGACGGCGGTGCGGCCGGTCCGGGACGGCCGCGGCGCGCCCAGCCCGTACCCCAGCGCCCGGGACGAGGCCACCCAGGAGCTGCAGCTGGCCTGTGCGCTGGTGGTGAACGCCGCGGCGGCCGCGGCGAGCCTGGAGCGGCTGGTCAACGACCATCACATCGACCCCGAGGGCGCGCTGGTCTTCGCCTGTCTGCTGCACATCACGGGGCGCACCGACGCGGCGCACTTCTGGTGGCACTTCGGCGCCGGCGCCGGCAGCCGGACGGCCGCCTACTGCCTGTACCTCTCGCACCGCCGCAACGGGGAGTACCGCGACGCCGCCTACTGGCGGGAGCAGGCCGCCCACGCGCCGGACGAGGAGCGCCGCTCGGTGGCCGCGTTCGACGAGAGGCAGCTGCTGCCGGACGCGGCCCGGCACAACCTCCTGGTCCAGTGGCACAGCGGGCTCGCCCCGACCCTGCCGTCCGCCCTGGAGCACGTGATCAACCGTCTCGTCGTGGACGGCGACGACGAGGACTTCGGCGAGATCCCGCGCCCCTCCCCCACGCTCGTCCAGGACCTCGGCCGGGCCGAGTAGTCACCCCTCGCGCCCGCGGGGTCCGGTGGACCGCCCGGTGCCCGCCGTCTCAGAGATCGGTGGGGTCGGCGGGCGGCTCGTCCACGGCGGGCGGCCACGCCGGGCGGCTGGCGTCGGGGACCGCGGTCAGCGCATGGCCGACGGTGGGGTAGCAGGAGAAGACGTTGAGTGACTGGGTGCCGACCAGCAGCCGCAGCATCCGTACGCCGAGCGAGGCGAGCAGGAGCCTGCCCTCCAGGCGTCGGCAGAGCCATTCCAGGGCGAGCAGGCAGCTCAGGCCCCGTGAGTCACAGAAGCGCAGCGCGGTCAGGTCGAGCACCAGAAAGCGGTGCCCGGCCGAGACCACCTCCCGTGCCTCGGCGAGGAACGCCTGCTCGGTGCGGAGGTCCAGTTCTCCGCTCACGCGCAGCACCGCGCACTCCTCCGCCTGCACGATCGCAGTGACCGCCAACGACCGCATCTCCGAGCTCATGCCGTCCAGACTAAGCGCCCCCGCCGGCTGCACCACCGCGGTGGCCCGCCGGCGCACGACCGCCGGCCCGGACACCGCCCCGCACGGCGCCCCGGCCCGCGGTGCCCGAACGGACCCTCCGCAGTGCCCGTACGGGCACCCGTTCGTGCAAAGGGCCGGGCTGACAGCGCCCCGGAGCGGGCAGAAGCGGTCAGGTTTTCTGCTGTGACGGGCGGCATTGCGCGCCGCCCCGGTTGCTATAAACCTGATGCGGGCGGAAACGGGCAGCTCCGTGACCGAACGCAGACCGGAAACAGCCAGGAAGCGGCAGGAGTGAGCCATGAGGGCCGAGGAACGCCAGCACCGCATCCTCGCGCTCGCCCGGCAGTCCGGCCGGGTCGAGGTCGCCGGGGCCGCGGCGGAGTTCGGGGTCGCCCGGGAGACCGTCCGGCGCGATCTGAGCGACCTGGAGCGCCGGGGCCTGGTCCGGCGGACGCATGGCGCGGCGTATCCGGTCGAGAGCGCCGGTTTCGAGACCACGCTGGCCCGGCGGGAGACCCAGCAGGTGGAGGAGAAGCGCCGGATCGCGGCGGCGGCCGCGGCGCTGGTCGGCGAGGCCGAGACGGTGTTCGTCGACGAGGGCTACACCCCCGAGCTGGTCGCCACGCTGCTGCCCACCGACCGCCCGCTGACCGTGCTCACCGCCTCGCTGCGGACCGCCTCGCTGGTCGCGGCGTCCGAATCGACCACCGTCCTGCTGGCCGGCGGCCGGGTCCGCGCCGGGACGCAGGCCACGGTGGGCTCCTGGGCCCGGGACATGTGCGCCCGCTTCGTGATCGATCTGGCCTTCCTGGGGGCGAACGGCGTCTCCCGGGAGCACGGCCTGACCACCCCGGACCCGGCGGTCGCGGAGGTGAAGGAGCAGGCCGTCCGCTCCTCGCGGCGGCGGGTGCTGGTCGGGGTGCACAGCAAGTTCGGCGCCAGCAGCTTCTGCCGCTTCGCCGAGGTACGTGATTTCGACACGATCGTCACCGACGCGGGGCTGTCCGCGCCGGAGGCGCATCGCTACTCGCTCCTGGGGCCGCAGGTGCTCCGGGTCTGACCGCGGCCGGGGCCGCCGGACGACCGGCCCCGCACCGCGGCACCACATCCCCCACAGCCGACCGTCGAAGGCCGGGCCCGCACCGCCGGCCGTCGGACGGTTCCCGGGCGTACCCGCGGAACGGCGCCGTACGCCCCAAAACCGCCGCTTGTGCGGCATTCGCCGGACATGCACGTCCCCCTTGTCCCCAGAAAGGTACGAGCCGTGAGAGCACGACCCCCCGGACCAGGCCGCGGCGGCCGCTCCGCAGCGCTGACCGCCCTCGCCGTGGCCCTCGCGCTGTCCACCGCCGGCTGTTACCGCGGCGCCGGCGACGCGGGCAACGAGAGCCGCGACAGCATCAACGTCCTGATGGTCAACAACCCGCAGATGGTGGATCTGCAGCGGCTCACCGCCGAGCACTTCACCAAGGAGACCGGCATCAAGGTCAACTTCACCGTGCTGCCGGAGGACGACCTGCGCGACAAGATGAGCCAGGACTTCTCCAGCCAGGCCGGACAGTACGACGTGGCGAGCGTCAGCAACTACGAGACGCCGATCTACGCCCGCAACGGCTGGCTGGCGGAGCTGGGCTCCCGTGCCGCCAAGGACCGCGAGTTCGACCAGGACGACATCCTCGCGCCGGTCCGCTCCTCCCTCACGGCCGCCGACGGCAAGGTCTACGCGGAGCCCTTCTACGGCGAGTCCTCGTTCCTGATGTACCGCAAGGACCTGATCGAGAAGGCCGGGCTGACCATGCCCGCCCGGCCCACCTGGCGCCAGGTGGCCACCCTGGCCGCCAAGTTGGACGGGTTCCGGAAGGGCATGAAGGGCATCTGTCTGCGCGGCCAGCCGGGCTGGGGGCAGCTGGGCGCCCCGCTGACGACCGTGGTGAACACCTTCGGGGGGACCTGGTTCACCAAGGACTGGAAGCAGCAGGTCGACAGCCCGGAGTTCACCCGGGCCACCCGGTTCTACGTGGACCTGGTCCGCAGGCACGGGGAGGCGGGCGCCCCGCAGGCCGGCTACACCGAGTGCCTCAACGACATGCAGCAGGGCAAGGTCGCCATGTGGTACGACGCGACGGCCGGCGCCGGTTCGCTGGAGAGCGCCGACTCCAAGGTCGCGGGCAGGGTCGGCTACGCACCGGCGCCGGTGGAGCGGACCCGGGACGCGGGCTGGCTCTACACCTGGGCGTGGGGCGTGCAGAAGGCCAGTACGCACCAGGAAGCGGCCTGGAAGTTCATCCGCTGGGCCTCCGGCAAGGGCTACGAGCGGCTGGTGGGCCACGAGCTGGGCTGGTCGAAGGTGCCCGGCGGGAAGCGGGCCTCCCTCTACCGCGACCCGGCCTACACCAAGGCGTCCGGGGCGTTCGCCGGACCGACCGAGCGGGCCATCCGCTCGGCCCGGCCGGACGACCCCGGCGTACAGCGGCGCCCGGCCCCCGGCATCCAGTTCCTCGGCATCCCCGAGTTCGCCGACCTGGGCACCAAGGTCTCCCACGAGATCAGCTCGGCCATCGCCGGGAAGCAGAGCGTGTCCGAAGCCCTGAGGAACAGCCGGCGACCGGCGCAGGAGGTGTCCGATGCCTATACGGACCACTGAGCCGACGACGGCGACCGAGGTGTCCGCCGTGCCCCGCTCCGACGGCCCGGCGGCCCGCGCCCGCCGCAGCGAGCGGGCGAGGAACTGGGCCCGCCGCGCCCCGCTGCTTCCCGCGCTGGTGTTCCTGATCATCGTCACCCAGCTCCCGTTCGTGGCCACCGTGGCGATCTCCTTCACCCGCTGGAACGCGCTGGCCCCCGAGAACCGCGGCTTCGCCGCCCTCGACAACTACCGGGCCGTCTTCACCGATCCCGCGATGCGCGCCTCGGTGGGCACGACGGTGCTGCTGACGGTGACCGTGGTGCTGGTCAGCCTGCTGCTCGGGCTGGGCCTGGCGCTGCTGCTCGACCGGGGCTTCCGCGGCCGCGGCATCGTCCGCACCCTGCTCATCACCCCGTTCCTGGTCGTCCCCGTCGCCTCCGCGCTGTTGTGGAAGCACGCGCTGTACAACGCCTCGTACGGGCTGCTCAACGGCTCGCTGACGTGGATCTGGCGGCTGTTCGGCAGCGACGACCCGCCGCAGCCGGACTGGATGACCGACTCGCCGCTGGCCGCGGTGGAGGTGTCGCTGATCTGGCAGTGGACGCCGTTCATGATGCTGATCCTGCTGGCCGGGCTGCAGAGCCGGGCGACGGACGCGATCGAGGCGGCCCGGATGGACGGCGCCTCCGCCTTCGACATCTTCCGCTATCTGACCCTGCCGCATCTGCGCCGCTACCTCGAACTGGCCGCTCTGCTGGGCACGGTGTACGTGGTGCAGAACTTCGACGCGGTGTTCACCATCACGTCCGGCGGCCTGGGCACGGCCAACCTGCCGTACACCATCTACCAGACCTTCTACCAGGCCCATGACTACGGACGGGCGTCCGCGCAGGGCGTCGTCGTGGTGCTGTGCTCGCTGCTGGTGGCGACTTTCGCGCTGCGCACCGTCTCGTCCCTGCTGCGCGAGGAGGTCACGAAATGAACCGCGCTCCCCTGGCCCCGCGCCGCCCCGGTTCCCCCGCCGCCCGGCGCCGGCGCCGCACCGGCACCCTGCTGGGCCTGACCGCCTGGCTGTGCGGGATCGGCTTCTTCCTGCCGGTCGCCTGGATGGTGCTGACGTCCTTCCACAGCGAGACGGACGCGGCGACCAACCCGCCGAGCGTCGGCGCCGGGCTGAGCCTGCACGGCTACCGCGAGTTCTTCGGCGCGGGCAGCGGTGTCAGCCCCTGGCCGCCGCTGGTCAACTCGCTGACCGCGTCCGTCGTCTCCACCCTGCTGGTGCTGCTGCTGGCGGTGCCCGCCGCCTACGCCCTGGCCATCAAGCCGGTGCGCAAGTGGAGCGATGTCCTCTTCTTCTTCCTGTCCACGAAGATGCTGCCGCTGGTGGCCGGGCTGCTGCCGGTCTACCTCGTCGCGCAGAACACCGGGATGCTCGACAGCATCTGGCTGCTGGTGCTCCTCTACACCTCGATGAACCTGCCGATCGCGGTGTGGATGATGCGCTCGTTCCTCGCCGAGGTCCCGGTGGAGATGCTGGAGGCCGCCTCGATCGACGGGGCGGGGCTGACCACCACGCTGACCCGGATCGTGGCGCCGGTCGCCATGCCGGGCATCGCGGCCACCGCCCTGATCTCCTTCATCTTCAGCTGGAACGAGCTGCTGTTCGCCCGGGTCCTGACCGGCATCGTGGCCGGCACCTCGCCGGTGTTCCTGACCGGACTCGTGACCAGCCAGGGCCTGTTCCTGGCCAAGGTGTGCGCCGCCGCCACCGTCATCTCCCTCCCGGTGATCGTCGCCGGGTTCGCCGCCCAGGACAAACTCGTCCAGGGCCTGTCGCTTGGAGCCGTGAAATGAAAGCCGCAGTGATCAGCGCCCCCGGCACGGTCGAGGTCACCACCGTCGACGACCCGGCGCCCGGCCCCCGCGAGGTCGTGGTCTCGGTCGCCGCCTGCGGGCTGTGCGGCACCGATCTGCACATCCTCCAGGGCGAGTTCGCCCCCACCCTGCCGGTCGTGCCGGGCCATGAGTTCGCCGGTACGGTCGTGGCGACCGGCAGCGCCGTCACCGAGCTCGCCGAGGGCGACCGGGTGGCCGTCGACCCCTCGCTCTACTGCTTCGAGTGCCACTACTGCCGCATCGGCCGCAACAACCTCTGTGAGCGCTGGGCCGCCATCGGCGTGACCACGGCGGGCGGGGCCGCCGAGTTCGCCGTGGCCCCCGTCGGGAACTGCGTCAAGCTGCCCGATCACATCCGTACCGAGGACGCGGCGCTGATCGAGCCGCTCTCCTGTGCCGTCCGCGGCTACGACATCCTGCGCTCCCAGCAGCTGGGCACCCGGGTCCTGATCTACGGCTCCGGCACCATGGGCCTGATGATGCTCGAACTCGCCAAGCGCACCGGCGCGGCCGGGGTCGACGTCGTCGACATCAACCCGCAGCGGCTGGCCACCGCCCGCACCCTGGGCTGCAGCAGCGCGGCCGGTTCCGCCGACGAGCTGGACCGCCCGCGCGGCTGGGACGTGGTCATCGACGCCACCGGCAACGAACGCGCCATCCAGGACGCCCTGGGCCGGGTCGGCAGGGGCGGCACCTTCCTCCAGTTCGGCGTCGCCGACTACGCCGCCCGCGCCACCATCGAGCCCTACCGCATCTACAACCAGGAGATCACCATCACCGGCTCGATGGCCGTCCTGCACAGCTACGAACGCGCCGCGGAACTCTTCGCGGCGGGCGCCCTGGACCCGGAGGTCTTCATCAGCGACCGGCTCCCGCTGGACCGGTACGCGGAGGCACTGGGCCGCTTCCGGGCGGGCGAGGGGCGGAAGATCCTCGTACGGCCATGAGCGCAGCCCGGGGCGGTCCTCGGGGCCGCCCCGGGGGGCGGGCGCCTGGCTCGTGAGCGGGGCGCGGGACATGAAGTGGGCCTGGCCTCCCGGTTCTTGGTTGACAGCTCGCACGCCCGCGCGACAGCATCCGGCCGGTGGAGATCACCGAGCTGACCCCAGCGGAACGCCGCGTCTGGCAGGCGTTCCCCCTCGGCGAGGGCGTCGACTTCCGGGAGAACGCCGGCGAAGACCCCGCCGACGGCGCCGGCTGGGGCCCCGAGCGGACCGTGCGCGCCGCGGTGCTCCGGGTGCTGCTGCTCAACGGGCCCTCACGGGACGGCGAGATAGCCGGGCTGAAGCTGTGGGGCGCCCGCGTCACCGGGGAACTGAACCTCAAGTACGGCAGGGTCGAGCACCCGGTACGGCTGCGGTCCTGCTACTTCGAGGAGACGCCGGAGCTGTACGGCGCACAGCTGCGCATCCTGGCGCTGAACGACTCGGTCCTGCCGGGGCTCACGGCCGGACACCTCCAGGTCGACGGCGTGCTGCGCCTCACCTGTTGCCGGGTCAAGGGGCCGGTGCGGCTGGCCGGGGCGCAGATCTCCGGTGCGGTCTTCGCGAACGGGGCCCACTTCGGCGATCCGGCCGCCACGGAGCCGCCCGGGGAACCCGTTCTCCAGCTGAACCACGCCGGCATCGGCACCGACCTCTGGGCGCCCGGCCTGGTCACCCACGGCGAGGTCCGGCTGAACGGCGCCGGCGTCGGCGGGCAGGTCACGCTCGACGACGCACGGCTCAACGCCCCCGGCGGTCACGCGCTGGAGGCCCAGACGCTCGGCGTCGGCACCGACGTGCACGCGATGCGGCTGCGGGCCCACGGCCGGGTCGACCTGCGCGGTGCCCGGATCGGTGGCCAGCTCAACCTCGCCTACGCCGCCCTCGCCAACCCGGGCGGGGTCGCGTTACGCGTCAGCAGCTGCGTCGCGGGTGAGATGTGGCTGCGCGAGGCGCAGCCCGTGGTGGGCACGGTCAATCTGCGCCGCGCCCAGTTCGACGTGCTGTACGTCCCGCCGGAGGTCTGGCCGGACGAGGTCAAGCTCGACCGGCTCACCTACGGCTCGCTGCTCCCGCACCTCCCCGCCGAGGAACGGCTCCCGGTGCTGGAGCGCGAACGCGCGGGCTACGTGTCGTACTCGTACGAGCAGCTCGCCGGCGCCTACCGCACGGCCGGGGACGAGGCCGCCGCCCGCACCGTCCTGTTGGCCAAACTCCGCCGCCACCGCCGCACCCTGCCCTGGTACGCCAAGGTCTGGGGTCACCTTCAGGACGCCACGGTCGGCTACGGCTTCCGTCCGATGCGTGCCGCCGGCTGGCTGCTGGCCCTGTTGCTCGTCGGCGCCCTCGCCTTCGCCCTGCACCCGCCCCGCCCGCTGAAGACCGACGAGGCCCCCGACTTCAACCCCTTCTTCTACACCCTCGACCTGCTGATGCCGATCATCGGTTTCGGGCAGGAGGGGGCCTTCGCACCGCGGGGCTGGTACCAGTGGCTCTCGTATCTGCTGGTCGTCACGGGCTGGACGCTGGCCACGACGATCGCGACGGGCATCACCCGCTCCCTGGCCCGCCAGTAGCGGAGTCCCCCGCCGCCCCGGGACCTCTCAGTGCGGCAGGCGGACGGGGGCGAGTTCACCGTGCAGCAGGGCCGTGCCGAGCGGGGTGAGGGCGTGGATGACCGAGCCCCCGTCGCGGCGGCTGCGGGCCAGGTTGGCCTCGCGCAGCGCGCTCACGTGCTCGCTGGCGGAGGGGGCGGAGACCCGTAAGCGGCGGGCCAGTTCGCCCGTGGTGGTCGGTGCGTCGAGCGCGGCGAGGATACGGGCGCGGGTGCGGCCCAGGAGGGTGGACAGCGCCTGCGGATGACAGCTGCGGGTGGCGGCCGGTGCCCAGGCGGTGGAGTGTTCCACGGGGTAGACCAGGACCGGCGGCAGCGCGGGGTCGGCGAGGGCGATGGGTCTGCCCCAGCAGAAGTGCGAGGGGATCAGCCGCAGTCCCCGCCCGCCCAGCCGCAGATCGCGGTCCTGGGGATAGTCGACGTACAGCACCGGCGGCTCCCAACGGAGCGCGGGGCGGAGGCTGTTGAGCAGGGCGTCGACCCCGCTCCGGCACAGGATGCGGGCACGGGTGCCGCGGTCGGAGTCGACCGTGGCGGCCGCCTCCGTCCAGTCGGGCGCGATCACCGCGCGGTGCACCTCCTGGAAGGCGCGGGCCAGTTCGTCGAGCGGCTCCCGGCTCCCGGCGGTCAGCGCGGCGGTCCAGCGCGGGAGCCGGTCCGGCAGTGCGGCCCGCGCGGACTCCGCCGTCAGCCGGACCGGGGCGGTGTCCCGCAGCGCCGCGAGACCGGCGGCCAGCCCGTCGCGGGCCGCGTCGGGGGTGAGGAAGTCCGGGAAGTAGCGGGCGTCGGCCGGGGCCAGCGCACTGATCAGCCGGGCCGCGCGGGTCAGCCCCCGGGCGTCCAGTTCGCTGCGGGCCCGGGCGCACCAGGCGCCGTACACCGGCACCCCGCGCCCGGCGGTCGCGACATGGTGCATGGCGAGCACCGTCTCCCAGAGCGGATCGGGTTCGGCGGCTATCTGTACCCGTGCGAGATCCCGGTCCTCGAAGTGCAGACGTAACATGCGGCCCCCGCGGCATGCTCATGACCCTGTCGCCAGGGCCCCCCGTTCGGGGCCGGGTCGAACGGCCCCGCCGCCAGACTGCCGGTGCGGAACGGAGGTGTCCAGGGCGGCCGGTGGCGCTTCGCCTGCGCGGGTGGTGAGGCCGGGGAGCGCGCGGCGCCCGCGGTCAGTCCGCGGAGGCGAGCCGCTCCGCCAGCCGCTCCAGGAACACCCGCTGCCCCGCCACCAGCCGTTCCCGTGCCGCGTGCGGCGCGAACCAGGCCACCCGGTCGATCTCCGGGAAGGTGCCGCGCACCCCGGACCCGCGCGGCCACTCCATCTCGAAGGTGCCGGGCACCACCCGCTCCGGGTCGAGATCGCTCTCGACGGCCCAGACGGTGACCACCTTGCCGCTCGCCTGCCGGGCATCGCCCAGCGGGAGGCAGTGCCCCTCCGGCGGCGGCAGCCCCAGCTCCTCCTCGAACTCCCGCCGGGCCGCGTCCCATGCCTCCTCCGGCGGTACGTACTCGCCCTTGGGCACCGACCACGCCGCCGCGTCCCGCCGCTCCCACAACGGCCCGCCCATGTGCGCCAGCAGCACCTCGACACCGGCCGGCGTGCTCCGGTACAGCAGCAGTCCGGCGCTGCGCTTCCCGGCCACGGCGGCTACGGCTCCCCGCCGTCGTGCGCGGTGAGCACCGTCTCGACGGTGTCCGCCTCGGCCGCGGTCTTGTCCTCCCGGTAGCGCACCACGCGCGCGAAGCGCAGGGTCACCCCCGCCGGGTAGCGCGTGGAGGTCTGCAGCCCGTCATAGGCGATCTCGACGACGAGTTCCGGACGCACCGTCACGACATGGCCGTCGTCCGCCACCGCGAGTTGCCGGAGCCGCTCGGTCTGCCAGCCGAGGGTGGCGTCGGTGAGGCCCTTGAAGGTCTTGCCCAGCATGACGAAGCCGCCGTCCGCCGCCCGCGCGCCGAGGTGGAGGTTGGACAGCTTCCCGGTGCGGCGGCCGTGGCCCCACTCGGCGGCCAGCACCACCAGGTCCAGGGTGTGCACGGGTTTGACCTTCAGCCAGGCGGCGCCGCGGCGGCCCGCGCTGTAGGGCGCGTCCAGCGCCTTGACCACCACGCCCTCGTGGCCCCGGCGCAGCGTCTCGGCCCAGAACTCCTCCGCGGCGGCGCGGGCGGCCGGGTCGGCCGGGTCACCGACCACCCGGCGGCGCACCCGCAGCGGTTCGGGGACCAGCCGGGCCAGCTCCGCGTGCCGCTGCTCACCGGGGAGTTCGAGCAGGTCCCGGCCGTCGACCGCGAGCAGGTCGAAGAAGACCGGGGACAGCGGCAGCGCGGCCCGCGCTGCGGAGACGTCCACCCGCGAGCCGAACCGTCCCGCGACCCGCCGGAACGGCACCGGCCGGCCCGTACCGTCCAGGGCGATGACCTCGCCGTCGAGGATGAAGCGGGTGGCCGGCAGGTCCCGGGCGACCGCGGTGACCTCGGGCAGCCGGTCGGTGACCTCGTCCAGGGTGCGGGTGTGGATGCGGACGTCCGGTCCGTCGCGGTGCACCTGGACGCGGATGCCGTCGAGCTTCTCCTCCACGGCGCAGGCGCCGAGCCGGTCGACCGCCTCGGCCACCGACGCGGCGCTGTGGGCCAGCATCGGCCCGACGGGCCGGCCGACGGTGAGCCGGAACTCCGCGAGCGCCGGCGCGCCCCCGGCGAGCAGGGCCCGCGCCACGTCCGGCAGCGATCCCGCCAGCATCACGGCCCGCCGTACGTCCGCCGGGGGCACCCCGGTCGCGGCGGCGAGCCCTTCGGCCGCGAGGGCGTCCAGCGCGCCCTGCCGTACCTCGCCGGTGAGCAGGCCGGTCAGGAACCGCTGCTCCTCCGCCGTCGCCGCGGCCAGCAGCTCCCGGACGCGGCGGCGCCGCTCGCCCTGCGCCCCGGCTCCGGAGACGCCCGCCAGGGCGGTCAGCGCGGCGTCGACGTCACGTACGGTCAGCGTGGCGGCGCCGGCGGGCGGCACCGGCTCGCGCAGCACGCTCCAGCCGACCCCGATCCGCCCCTGGGGCAGCCGTCCGGCGAGGTAGGGGATGACCACCGGGACGTCCTCCGGTGCCGCGGCCCGGAACAGCCCGGCCAGCAGCGCGGTCTTCCGCGAACGCGCCGATGTCGCGGCGACCTCCCCCGACACCTGTGCGAGTTGCGCCAGCAGCATAGGGCCATGGTGCCCCCGTGGCACGGTTCCCGCTCCCCCGAGCGGGCGGGAACCGTGCCGCGTCCCGTCCCCTCACGGGGCGAGGTACGAGTGGAAGAGGTTTTCCGGGTCCCACCGGGCCTTGATCTCCTGCAGCCGGTCCCAGGTGGCGGGGGTGTAGGAGCGCCGGGCCCGTGCGGGACCGGCCTCCAGGTCCGTCTCGGCGATGTAGTGGCCGCCGTCGTCCCGCGGGTCCGCCGCGGCCATGGCGTCCCGCAGCCAGCGGGCGTTGGCCCGGTCGTCGGCGGGGTCGTCCCAGACGGCGTAGCACACGAGGTAGGAAGCGCCGAGCGGGGCGAAGGCCATGTTCCGCAGCAGCGCGGGCTCCTGGGAGACGGGCTGGACGGGTGAGAGCACCAGGGACTTCGCGGAGGGGGCGTGGGCGACCGCGTCGGCGATCCGGGTCAGCTGGGTGGTGTGGCTCTCCGGCGACCACAGGGTGTCCGCCGCGTACCGGTGCGCGGGGGGCCAGATCGCCGCCGCGCCCTCGTGCAGCCCGGCGAACGACACCGGGGCGGGCGGCCGCCGGCTGACGGCGCACTCCCCGAAGGGGCAGTCGGCGAACGGCTCCAGCGCCTCGCGGGCCTCCCGTTCCGTCGCGGCGAACGCGGTGGCACCGACCGTGATCCGGGGCCCGCGCTCGGCACTGGCGGCCGGCGGCCCGGAGGCCGCGAGGACGAAGGCCGTCTCGACGTACGGCGGGAGGCGGCGCGCGAGCGGCTCCGCCCAGTCCGTCACCCGGGCCACATCGGCCAGCGGGAAGGTGAGGGAGGTCGTCATGACCGAGGCGGGGTGGGGGTGCAGGGCGAGGCGGAAGCCGGTGACGGCGGCGCAGAAGCCCGGTCCGGCGCCCCGCGCGGCCCAGAACAGGTCGGGGTGCTCGGTGTCGCTGCAGGTGACCGTCCGCCCGTCGGCGGTGACGGCCCGGATCTCCCGTACGTCGGCGCAGGACGCGCCCCAGGCGCGGGAGTTCCAGCCGAGGCCGCCGCTGAGCAGGAATCCGCCGACCGCCACCGTGGGGCAGTGGCCGACGGGGAAGGCGAGGTCGTGCGGGGTGAGGGCGGCGACCAGGTCCTGGCCGGTGACGGCGGGGCCCACCGTGGCGGTCGCGGGCTCGGTGCCGTGTGCGGGGGTGACGGCGGACTGCCGGAGCCCGGCGAGGTCGAGCAGCAGGCCCCCGTCGCGGAGAGGCGAGCCGGACCAGTTGTGCCCGCCGGACCGGGGCGCGACCCGCAGTCCCCGGGCACGGGCCCAGGCGACGGTGTGCACCACGTCCGCCTCCGTGGCGGCCCGCGCCAGGAACGCGGGGAACCGCCGGGGTGTGACCTCGTTCCACACCGCGCCGGTCCGGGCGTCCTCGTAGCCGGGGCCGTCCCGCCGGATCAGCGTGCCCTCGGCGTCCGCCGCCGCTCCCGGTGCCCGTGGGCGCATCACGGCCTCCTCAGAAGATCTGACCGGTGATCAGGCCGAAGACACCGATGAACACCGCGTAGCAGAACACCACCAGGGCGATCCCCAGCACCTGCACCCGGCGGGTGCGGACCCGGGCGGGCACCAGCCAGAAGGCGAGCAGCCGGTTCACCGTGGGCATCAGCAGCCAGGTCAGGGCGCTGACGCTGAGCACGTTGGAGAGGAACAGGCCGATGTACTCGCGGATGTCGAGCTTCTCCAGGCCGTATCCGACGGTGAGGTTGAGCACCATCACCGTGGGATAGAGCGCCAGCAGAACGGCCATCGCCTGTTTCCAGTTGGGCGGGGCGCTCCGGTCCTCGCCGTGGTCGAACCGGAACCAGCCGCTGAACGAGGAGCCGACCTTGCGCACGTCATAGGAGGTGAAGTACTTGCTCCCCTCCTCCAACAGCTTTGTGCGGACGTCGGAGGCGAGCCAGTCGTCGAGGTACGCCCGGGACTCGAACCGGAAGACGACGACCCAGTTGTTCTGCACACCCGCCACCGGCTCGAAGAGTTCGGAGCCCATGAAGCCGGGTGCCTTCTCCTGCTCCCGGAGCGTCTTCTCCTGCCAGTTCAGGAATCCCTGTTCACAGCCCGGTTTGACCTCGTGGGAGATCACGGCCGTGACCACCTCGGGAGCCAGTTGCCGGGCGGGGCTGCCACCCTGGAGCACTTCCTGCGCGGGAGACCCCTCGAACAGTCCGTGCGCCTCGTCCAGCAACTCGTGGCGTACGTCCGAATCCAGCCAGGCGGTCAGGTAATCCATGGCGGAAAAGCGGAATACGGTCACCCATTCATTGGGTTCACCGGCGCCGGGCGGATATACCTCGGCGCCCACGAAACCCTCGAATTCACGGGCTGCCTGATTCGTTCTTTCCTGCCAGCGCTGGTACTCGTCGGCCCGGCCCTCGTGCACCTTCTGCGAGGTCACGACGGTGGCGTTGACGGCCGTGGAGCCACGGCTTGCACGGGCACTCACATCGAGTAGCCTAGTACATAAGGGAATTACGGGGCAAATTGGGCATCTTTATCCATCCGTTCCGCAGAGGAATCCATGCCGATCGGAGAGTCCGTGATGGAAGACAAAGAACTCCTCGCAGAGGCCGTACGGCTGGCCACGGAATCCGTGGAGAACGGCTGGGGCGGCCCGTTCGGCGCGGTGATCACGCGCAACGGGGACATCGTCGCCCGTGGACAAAACCGCGTTCTGCTGACCGGCGACCCCACCGCGCACGCCGAGGTGGAGACGATCCGGAAGGCCATCCAGGTCCTCAACCCCGAGGCTCCGTCCATCGCCGTGGAGCACCAGAACGAGAGCACGCTGGAGTACGTCCCCCGGCCCGAGGGGTCACCGGACCCGGTGGCGGAGCGCGCCCGGATGCTCCAGGGATGTTCGATCTACATCAGCGGCGCGCCCTGCCCGATGTGCATGAGCGCCATCTACTGGTCGCGGATCGACGCGGTGTACTACAGCTGCGACCTTGCGGACACCGCGCGGATCGGCTTCGACGACACGTTCCAGTACGAGGACTTCCAGCGGCCCCTCGACGAGCGGCGGATCAAGATCGCACAGATCTACCCCGAGCTGGGCGCCACCGCCTACGCGGCATGGAGCAACCGGCCCGACAAGCACCCGTACTGACGGAGCATCACCGGCCGCCGCGCGCACCGCGGGCGGACCGGTGACCGTCGTGCGGCGGGCCGCCGCCCCGCCCGGCGCCCGAGCCGTCCGGACCCGAAGCGCTCCGGGCGGCTCACTCGTACATCACGTACTCCGGCTGCGGACGGAGGGCCAGCACCTCCTTCGGCGTCATGAGGCGGCTGCCCTCGGCGTCCTCCTCGTAGAAGAGCTTGAAACCGGTGTGCAGGCCGTCGGGCAGGTCGTCGACCAGCTCGTGCCAGGTGCCGCGCTTGAGGCCGGGCGAGCCGATGCCGTCGGCGCTCTTGATCAGCGCCACCCCTGGCTGCGGGCGCAGCGCCGACTGCTTGCCCACGACGGACGTGGCGACCTGGTGGAAGACCAGCGGCTTCTCGGGCAGGTCGTGCTTCTCGACCAGCCCGGACAGATAGCGGGCGACCTCGGTCAGTTCATGGCCGTCGGTGTGCCCGTAGGTGTCGCCCGGCACCTCGTCGGGGCCCATCTCCCACTCCGGGTCGAGGGCGATGCCCACGTCCGGGTGCACGAGCCAGTCGCGCAGCGCCCTGACCTCGTCGAGCACCGAGGCCCGGCCCGGCTGGATGTTCAGCAGCAGCAGCCCGCGGCGCTCGCGCGCCACCCGGTGGAAGCGGCGGATGGTGGCGGCGGGCGTCCGTGAGCGGTAGGTGCCGTCCTCACCCGCCGAGGAGTTGGCGACCGTCGCCAGGAGTTCGAGCACCGGCAGCGGCTCCCGTCCCGCGGCGTAGGAGTGCGCCACCTTCTCCGCTTCGGCGGCCCGTTTCGCGGGGTCGCCGGTCCCGAGCCGGCCGAGCGCCGCGGCGCCGGGCAGACCGCAGAACCCGACCAGCCGGTGGTGCGGGAACAGTTCCCGTCCGCCCCGCGGGAGTTCGGGACGGCGCCGCTTCTTCGGGCGGCCGGCGGACGCGGAGCCGGACGGGCCCGGGCTGCCGGTCCCGGCCGAAGCGGAGTCCCCCGGCTTGCCGGGCGGGGAGGCCCGGGACGCGGAACCGGCCCCCGAGGACGTGCCCCCGCAGGCCGTGAGCAGGCCCAGTCCGGCCGCCGTCGTGGCCGCGAGCAGCTGACGCCGGCTCGCCTGCGCCGGGGGTGCGGGTTTCGCGGGACGGCTGCCCGCCACCCCGGCCCCGGATATCTCCGCGTCGGTTCGCGCTGCCACCTGGTCCGCCACACTGCCTCCGTCCCCCGGCGGCCGGCTGCTGGCCGGGCACCGGTTGTTGAGCGGACCGGTCCGCTCCGGTCCGTGCAGTGCGCATCTCCAGCCCCTCCGCGGCAAAACCCGCGGTGGTCACGATCAAGCCAGGTTGATCCAGGGGGTTTGGGGCGTCCGCTCCCCGTCCTGTCGCCCGGACCGGGCAGCGGCCCTGCCGGACGCCGCGGCCGCGGGCCGGTCCGCGTAGCGTGAGGGGGTGAGCAGGCCCCGACGCCCCGAAGCCCTGGACGGCTCCCCGGACGCCGTCCGGCGCCGCACCCCCGTCCGCCGGCTGTGGTACGCCGCCTACGGCTCCAACATGCATCTCGACCGGCTGACCGCCTACCTGGAAGGCGGCCGGCCGCCCGATGGGCTGCGCGACCACCCGGGCTGCCGGGATGCCCGCGCCCCCGCGCGTACGGCCCCGGTCATGCTGCCGGGCCGGCTCTACTTCGCCACCGAGTCAGAGGTGTGGACCGGCGGCCGGGCCTTCTACGACCCCGACGCGGCACCGGACGCCCGCCCGGGGAGCGGTGAACTGCCTTCCTGCGCCTACCTTCTGACGCTCTCCCAGTTCTCCGACATCGCCGCTCAGGAGATGCACCGGGAGCCCGGCGAGGACCTCGATCTGACGGAGGCCCTCACCCGCGGCCGGTCCCGGCTGGGCCCCGGGCGGTACGAGACGCTGGTGTGCGCCGGACTGCTCGACGGCTTCCCGGTACTGACCTTCACCGCCCCGTGGAGCAGCGCGGACGTCCCCGGGAACCCGCCGTCCGCGGCATATCTGCGGCATATCGGGGCCGGCATCGTCGCCTGCCACGGGTGGAGCGCCGGTCAGGCCGCCGCCTATCTCGCCGGCTGTCCGGGGGCCGACGGCCACTGGACGGCGGCGGAGATCGCGGCGCTGCTCACCGGCCCGTCCTGAGGTGCCGGTGAGCGCCCGGCGCGCCGTACGGGCGCGTACCGGCGGCCGCCGTGACCGCCGGGCACACTGGGGCCCTCCGGCCGGTGCCGGCCGGCCCGATGACTTCGGCGAGGTCCGCGATGAGAAAGATCATTCTGTCGTTGTCGCTGTCCGTTGACGGCTTCTTCGAGGGCCCGGACCGCGAGATCGACTGGCATCTGGTCGACGACGAGCTGCACCAGTACTTCAACGACTGGCTCCGGACGGCGGGCGCCTTCCTGACCGGACGGGTCAGCCATGAGCTGATGGCCGGATTCTGGCCCACCGCGGACGCCGACCCCGCGTGCAACCGGACGATGGCCGAGTTCGCCGGGATCTGGCGGGACATGCCCAAGTACGTGTTCTCCCGGACCCTGGAGGACGCCGGCGGCTATCACTCCACCCTCGAGCGGGAGGTCGTCCCCGAGGAGATCATGGCGCTCAAGGCGCAGCCGGGCGGCGATCTGGTGCTCGGCGGCCCCGACCTCGCCGAGACCTTCCGGCAGCACGATCTGATCGACGAGTACCGCCTCTTCGTCCATCCGGTCCTCATCGGCCGGGGCAGGCCCCTGTTCCGGACGGCGGACACCAGGACCGCCCTGGAACTCGCCGGGACCCGGACCTTCGGCAACGGCGTCGTCCTGCTCCACTACCGGCGCCCCGGGGCCGCCACCGCGGGGTGAGGACCCGGGGCGCCGCTCCCCCGGCTCACGGGGCGGGCGGCTCCGGCGCTCCGGGCAGACCGAGCAGGGCGGGCAGACCGGCGAAGGAGTCGAGGACGTGGTCCGGGGTGCCGGTGGCCGCGCGATAGGTCTCCGGCAGATACTTGCCGGTCCTGACGAGCACCCCGGTCAGCCCGTGGCGCTGGGCCGCCAGCACATCCGACTCGATGTCGTCGCCCACCATCAGCGTGTCCGACGCCGCGACGCCCAGGTGTGCCAGGGCGGTGGCGAAGAACGCCCCGGCGGGTTTGCCGGTGACCACCGCCGCGACCCCGGCGGCGCGCTCCAGGCCCGGCAGGAAGGCCCCGGTGTCGAGGTCGAGCCCGTCCGCCGTGCGCCAGTACAGATTGCGGTGCATGGCGACCAGCCGGGCGCCGCGCTGGAGATGGCGGAAGGCGGTGTTCAGCGTCCGGTAGCCGAACTCCTCGCCCGCACCGCCGAAGACCACCACGTCCGGCGCCTCCCGGCCCGCCGCGCCGGCCTCCTCCCCGACGAGCCGCACGCCCGCCAGGTCCGGCCGGACCTCGCCGCTGTTGATCAGCAGACAGCGCGCGTCCGGATGGTGTGCGCGCAGGTAGGCGGCGGTGGCGGCGGGCGCGGTCAGGATGTCCTCGACGCCGACGGGGAACCCCTCACCGGCCAGCCGCCCGGCGACCGCCTCACGGGTCCGCGAGGTGGTGTTGGTGACCAGCAGCAGCGGGACGCCGGCCGCGCGCAGCCGCTCCATGGCGGCGACCGTGCCGGGCAGCGCCTTCCAGGACACGGTGAGCACCCCGTCGATATCGATCAGAACCGCTCCGATTCCCTTCATACGCCGACGGTAACCACGGCCGGCCGTGGCCGGGCGGAGGGCCGGGCCCCGCCCGCGGTCCGACTTGCGGAGTCACCGGGGATGGGGTTACTTCGGAAGGGAGGTGTGAACGCAGCTTCCGTCTCCCCTGGCTAGGGGGTGCACCCTGTGGTGTTCACTGACCGCGCGGACGCGGGGCACCGCCTCGCCGAGTCGCTACGGCACCTGGAGGGGGAGGACCCCGTCGTGCTGGGCCTGCCCCGTGGCGGGGTACCGGTCGCGTTCCAGGTGGCGCGGGCGCTCAAGGCGCCGCTCGATGTGATCGTGGTCCGCAAGCTGGGCGTCCCCTACCAGCGTGAGCTGGGGTTCGGCGCCATCGGCGAGGGCGGCGTGCGGGTGATCAGCGATGACATCGTCCGCCGGGGCCGCCTCGGACAGGAGGATCTGGCCTCCGTGGAGCATGCCGAGGCGGCGGAACTCTCCCGTCAGGCCGAGCGCTTCCGCGCCGGGCGGCCACGGCTCTCCCTGGAAGGCCGCACGGCGATCGTGGTGGACGACGGGATCGCCACCGGCGCCACCGCGGCGGCCGCGTGCCAGGTCGTACGGGCACAGGGCGCGGCCCGGGTGGTGCTCGCCGTCCCCGTGGCGCCTCCGGACGCGGCCGAGCGGCTGCGCACCACGACCGACGAATTCGTCTGTCTCTCCACCCCGTTCGCCTTCTCGGCCGTCGGCGAGTGGTACCAGGACTTCTCCCAGACCCCCGACGACGAGGTGGTCTCGCTGCTGGCACAGGCCGCGGCGGACCCCGGCCCGGAGGAGCCCGCGCCGGACCCGGCGGCCGCGGCGGACCGGGACGTCGAGGAGGCGGTGGCGATCGACGCCGCCGGGGTGCGGCTGACCGGGGACCTCTTGCTGCCGGCGGGCGCCGGGGCGGTGGTGATGTTCGCGCACGGCTCGGGCAGCAGCCGCCACAGCCCCCGCAACCGGCTGGTCGCCACGGCGCTCAACGAGGCGGGTCTGGGCACCCTGCTCTTCGACCTGCTCACCCCGGCCGAGGAGGCCCACCGGTCGAACGTCTTCGACATCGCCACCCTCGCCGAGCGGCTGACGGACGCCACCGGCTGGCTGCGCGGCCGCACCCCCGTACCGATCGGCTACTTCGGCGCGAGCACCGGCGCCGCGGCGGCGCTGCGGGCCGCCGCGGCACCCGGCGCGGACGTCGGTGCCGTCGTCTCCCGCGGCGGCCGCCCCGACCTCGCCGAACCGCTGCTGCACGCGGTACGGGCGCCGACGCTGCTCATCGTGGGCGGCAACGACACCCTGGTCCTCGACCTCAACCAGCAGGCCGAGGCGGCGATGCGCTGCGAGACCCGCCTCGACGTCGTTCCCGGGGCGACCCATCTCTTCGAGGAGCACGGCGCACTCCAGCAGGTCGCCGACCTCGCCCGGGACTGGTTCGCCGGCCATTTGGTGAAGGAGGCGTAGCGGGCCCCGCGCACGCTGCGGCCGCCGACGAGGCCCTTGGCCGACGACCGTCAACGCCCTTCTCTTCGAGGGCGACCCGGTCAGTCGATGGTGATCTCGCCCATCTTGCTCCAGCCGTCCGCACCCTCGATGGTGGTGCTCACAATGTCGGGGGTGCGGCGCAGCAGCGGGCGCATCCGCTCGATCCCGGCGCGGAAGTGGTCGGAATTGACATGCGCTTCGGCGGCGTCGTCCTTGAATGCCTCGACCAGGACATAGGTGTTCGGGTCCTCGATACTGCGGGACCATTCGAACCACAGGTTGCCGGGCTCGGCGCGGGTGGCTTCGGTGAAGGACGCCACCTGCCGGGGCCACTCCTCGGCGTGTTCGGGCTTTACGGGAAACTTGACGACGATAAAGATCATCCGTCGATTCTAGATCACCGGTCACCCGGCACGGCGAACCCCTCAGCCGGGTACGTCGGCGTCGACCTCGGCCTCTTTGGGGCGGGACAGGGATTTGACGAGCACCACCCCGAGCACGATCAGCGCCACACCCAGCCACACCGGCCCGGCTCCGGCGACGAGCACGGCGATGCCCACCGGGGTCAGATAGCCCGCCAGCGGAATGAGCATGCTGCTCAGCGGGGGTTCGGGCGGGCCCGGCAGGTTCTTCTCCCGCAGGGAACGGGCCCGTACGACGTCCGGGTACCACTCGGTGAACTGCAAGGCCGCGATGATGGCCGCGATTTGGATGATCCAGCCGGTCCACGCGTTATCGGGATTGTGCAGCACGAGATCGCCAATGGCGCCCGCGATCGCCGCCACCGCGAATGCGGCGCCCCACGCGGCCGTGATGTAGTAATTGGTCCGCAGGAACCGGGGATCGCTCCAGACCTCGCGGGGCACCCGTTCCCGGGCGTATTGCAGGGTAAAGGGCACCCGGAACGCCATGGACCCGAGGGCGATCGCCATCAGCGCGATACTCGCGACCTCCCCCGCATAGGTCTCCAGCCAGCGGTGTGTGCCCGGAGAGGCGAAAATGCCGATGACCGCCAACGCCGCGAAGAACACCACATCGGCGACCTCCAGAATTTTGAAGGAGGTCCCGGGATGGCGTACGCGGCCGATGATGACGAGCAGGACGGCGAGGGCCAGGGCTATTCCCACGGCCAGTTCGAAGCGGCCCCGCCCGACAATGACCGACATCGCGATCCATGGCGACATTCCGATGACGGGGCTGTCGAGGAAGTGCGACAACCGGTCGCCGTCGGCGGTGTCCGTCCGGCCGTGTGCCATGGCAACAGCCCCTCCTGGGAGGCGAAACTCCCTTCCACGCTAGACCGCCGTCCGGACTCCCTCTACTCGGGCGCCGCCGCACGCGGTACCAGGCGGGCCCGGGCCGTCCGGGGTGCGGTAGGGGGTGTCTCCGGGGCGGGTCGGGGAGAACCCTGACGCCCTCGCGGCGCGCCTCCGCGAAGCTGTGCGACATGAGCCTTTCTCCCTTGTCCCGCAGGGCGGTTGTGGGGGCCGCCCTGTCCGGAGCGGTGGTCGCCGCGACGGCGGGCCCGGCCCGCGCGGTGCCCCGCGCCGCGTCCCGTCCGGCCGCGGTCCCGTCACCGGGCGGCGGTCCCGCCCGTCGGGTGCCGTCCGCCGCCGTCCCCGTCCCTCCGCTGCAGGTGCCCGCGCTGCGGGCCGCCCTCGCCGATCTGGAGCACCCCGAGCTGATCGCCGCCCAGCTGCGGGTGAGCGGCTCGGCCGGGCGGTGGTACGGCACCGCGGGCGTCGCCGACCGGGTCACCGACCGCGCCGTCCAGGAGCAGGACACCTTCCGGATCGGCAGCATCACCAAGGTCTTCGTGGCGACGGTGGTGCTGCAGCTCGCCGCCGAGCGGCGGCTGTCACCGGAGACGCCGGTGCAGCGTCTGCTGCCCGGTCTGCTGCCGGCGAGGTTCCCGCCGATCACGGTGTCACAGCTGCTGAACCACACCAGCGGACTCCCCGACGAGCAGCCCCCGCCCTACGACCCGTCCTCCCCGGAGGCCATCGCCCGGCACCGCTACGACCGGTGGACACCCGAGCAGCTGGTGGCGCAGGTGTCGCACGGCCCCATGAAGTTCACCCCCGGCACCAAGCAGCAGTACCGGGGCATGAATTACGTCCTGCTGGCGCTGCTGATAGAGCGGCTGACGGGGCGCCGCTACGGCGAGGTGATCAGCCGCCGCCTCCTGCGCCCGCTGGGCCTGCGGCACACCCGCGTGCCCGGCGACGACCCACGCGTCCACGGTCCCCATGTCCACGGATATCTGCGGATGACGGACGGATCGCTGCTGGACATCACCGAGTTCCATCCGTCGGTCTCCTGGGGAGAGGGCGAGATGATCTCCCACACCGGCGACCTGGACCGCTTCCTCACCGCCCTGTTCTCGGGCGAGCTGCTGCCGCCGCGGGAGCTGGCGCGGATGTTCACCCTGCCGCCGGACGAGGTGCGCATGGTGGACGGCGGCCCGGCGCGCTATGCCGCGGGCCTGCAGACCTTCACGGTGAACGGCCTCACCCTGTGGGGCAAGACCGGGGAACGGTACGGCTATTCCTCGGCCATGTTCGCCACCCGTGACCAACAGCGGCGCATCGTGCTGTCGTTCACCCCGACGCGGCGCGATGCCACCCAGTCGCAGGTGTCCCAGCGCATAGTGGAGGCGGCGACCAAGGCGTAGGGCACGTCCGCGGGCCCGGGCCCACTACCCGCTGTGGGCTCCGCGCGTCCGCTCGAGCACGGACGCGGGGAGCCCACAGAAACCCCATCGGCGAGGTCCGGTCACAGCCTTCGTTCAGGACTGGGGCCGCTTGCCGTGGTTGGCACCGTTCTTGCGACGGGCCTTCTTCTTACGACGGCGCTTCGATGACATACGTCTCCTTCCTCAGTGACTCAGCGATGCTTTTCGCCGAATTTCTACCACTTCTCAACGGTATCTCGCCCGGCGATCACGAGGCCGCGTACCCGGGGCCGTGGACTCCCACCCCACACCGCTGTGTGAATCACCCCACGGAGGTGCCCTCCGCCCGGTCCGCGACAGCGGCGTCACAGATCGGCCTCCTCGCCGAGGTACAGCGCGGCGAACGCCTTCGCCGCGGACGCGGACCCCAGCAGCCGCCGCAGCCGGGCGCGGGCCGTACCGGCCTGGAAGCGGTCGCCGGAGGAGGCGCCGTGCAGCACGTCCGACAGCCACTGCGAGAACTCCAGGTACTGCCAGACCCGCCGCAGACAGGACTCCGAGTAGCCGGCCAGGCCGCTGTCGTCGTCGGCCTGGTAGTGCGCGATCAGCGCGTCACCGAGCAGCAGCGCGTCATTGATCGCGAGGTTCATGCCCTTCGCGGCGATCGGCGCGATCAGATGCGCCGCGTCACCCGCCAGGTAGAGGCGGCCGCGCGCCATCGGCTCCACCACGTAGTTGTGCATGTCCAGGACCACCTTCTCGATCACCGGTCCCTCGGTCAGCGGCCGGGCGCCGTCGGCCGCGAGGCGGTGGTGCAGTTCGTCCCACACCCGGGTGTGCGACCAGTCCCGGGCGTCGTCACCGGGCGGTACCTGGAGGTAGTAGCGGGTGACCTGGGGGCTGCGGGCCATCTGGGCACCAAAACCGCGCTCGTGGATGCCGAAGACCACACCGTCCGCGGACGGCGGCGCCTCGGCGAGGAGAGCGAGCCAGGCGACGCCGTGGTCATGGCGGGTGAGGACCGCCCCGCCGTCGGTGACGGCCGTCCGGCTCACCCCGCGGGCCCCGTCGCAGCCCGCGACGAAGTCGCACTCGACCCGGTGCCGGGCGCCGCTCACCGGGTCGGTGTACGACACCGCGGGACGGTCGCCGTCGAGGTCGTGCAGCGCCACGTCCCGTACCCCGAAGCGGACCTCGCCGTTCGCCCCGTCCACGTACGAGGCGACGAGGTCGGTGACCAACAGCGGCTGCGGATAGACGAAGTGGCGGCGTCCCGACAGCTCGCCGGTCCGCATCGTGTGCCGCTCGCCGTCGAACCGGAACTCGAACTCGCCCTGTGTGGCGGCCCGTTCGAGCAGCCGGTCGGCCAGCCCGTGCCGGGCCAGCGCGCGCACCGCCCACTCCTCCAGGAACCCGGCGCGCGGCCGCTGCTCGATGAACTCCCTGCTCTCCGTTTCCAGCAGCACACAGTCGACACCGGCGGTGCGCAGCAGGTTCGCCACGATGAGCCCGGCGGGGCCGGCGCCGACGATGACGACGCGGGTGCGCGTGACGGGGAGAGGGGCGGTGGAGGACACGTCGCGAGTTTCCCTTCGGGGACGAGGAAAGATCGCAGGCAGTATGGCGGTTGCCCCGGGCGGGCGGACCGGCGCCCCGGCGCCGGCGGATCACACAGGCGCGAGGTGGCCCGGCGCCCGTGCGGGGGCGCCGGGCCACCGGCCGGAGCTGCGCGGATCGGGCTATGCGCTGCCCGTGAGACTGGCGAACACCACCACGTTGTCGGGGTAGTAGTGCTTGCCCTCGTCGTACTCACCACCGCAGGTGATCAGACGGAGTCCCGCATGGTCGAGGTTCTTGTACACCTCGACCGTGGGGAACTTGTTCTTCGCGTACTGGGCGACGCGGTCCACGGTGAACTTCGCCGTCTTGCCGTCCTGCCGGTCCACCTCGATGGTGTCGCCGCGCTTCATCGACGACAGTTTGTGGAACACCGACGGGGTGCCGTTCCAGGAGACATGACCGGCGATCACCGCCGGTCCCTGGGAGCCGGGCGTCGGCCCCGGCCGGTACCAGCCCGCCTTGTCGGGGTCCCGGGGCGTCTGCATGGTCCCGTTCTTCTTCTGTCCCAGCGTCTCCAGCGTGGAGGAGACCTGGAGCGACGGGATGGAGAGCCGCTGCGGGGCCGACTTCGGCATGCTGGCGGCGGCCTTGCTCCCGGAACCACCGCCCGGCGCCTGGGCGTCGGGCTGCCCGCCGCCGTCCGGCTGCCGGCCCGCGGGGAGCGACCGGGGCGGCGCGGCGTCCTGCCCGCCGCATCCGGCGAGGAGCACGGCCGACAGGGCCGTGGCGAGGGCGTAGCCGGTGGCGCGGTGGCCCCGGCGGCGTACGGTGCTCATGGTGTCCTCGCTCCGGCGGCTCACGCGGCGGCCCCGTTGTCCCCGGCGTTCGCGGCCGCGAGCCCGCTCTTGCGGCGCCGCGCGAAGGCCAGCGCACCGGCCGCCGCCACGAGGGCACCCCCGCCGGCGCCCAGCACCGCGGCCGGCACCCCGCTCTCCTCGGCGGGCCCGGTGCCGGTCTCGACACCGCCGACCGGGATGGAGCCCACCGCGGCGCCCAGGACCTCACCGCAGTTGGTCGGTGCGGTGGCCTCCTGGGGGAGCTTGGGGTCGAGTTCGCTCTTGCCGGCCCCCTCGAAGTCGTACTTCTTGTTGTCGTTGCGGTCGATGCCGTGCTGCACGATGTGCAGGTCCTTGATGTGGTCGACCACGTCCTGGGAGACGGCGAGGGTGCGCTCGTACTGGAGCTTGCCCTGCGCGTTGGCCACCGGCATGCGGTCGACGGCGAGACCGCTCTTCATGTCCGTGGGCCCCTTGGTGGTGAGCGAGATGTTGATGTCGCCGTAGTCGACCGTGGCTTCGGTGTTGTTGAGGACGCCGTCGCCGTTCGTGTCGTCGCTGGCGTCCGGGCAGTGGAAGTCATGGCCGTCGGTCGAACCGTGGAGATGCTGGGCGGAGGGCTGTCCGGGGACGAGTCCCTCGGACTCGATCTTCACGGTCAGCCGGTTGCCCTGGAGGCTGAGCATCGCCGTGCCCTTGGAACCGGAGTCGTTCAGCTGCGCCAGGTTGATCTGGAACGCTCCGGTGCCCTGGGCGACGGCCTGGGACGAGGCGCCTGCGGTGAGGGCCAGGGCGGCGGGCAGGGTGACGAGTACGGCGAGGCGGCGGGTGCGCTTGGCTATCACGATCGTTCCTTTTCCGGCGGCCTCCACGGAGGAGGGGGGACCGCACGTCGTCCGGGTTCGACAGCAACACCTCGGCGAGGTGTCGACCGTGATTCGGAGCCGCAACGCCCGCGGATGGGTGGCGGATTGAAAAATTTTCCGACGACCTCCCCCGGACCCCGCGCCCGCTCCCCCGCACCCGAGTTCGCCCACGTCAGACGTACGACCGCAGCCCCTGTCCTTCGACGGCCAGGACGGCCCGGTCCTCGGGCCGGTACGGGCGCCGCCCCGCACCGCCGGGCGAGTCGGTCGGCGGGCGCGAACTCCGTCGGCACGGCATCGCCGTTGCAGTACCGGTGCAGCGTCGACACGCTCAGGTGCACCTGCCCGGCGAGGGCACCGTAGCTGCGCCCCGAGCGCTCCTTCAGCCGGCGCAGCAGCCGCGCGAACTCCGCGGTTTCCGTCCCCACCCTGCTCCCCTGTTCGCTCCGCCGTTCCAGGACAGCGTTCCAGGGGGTGGCCATTTCCCCAGGTCAACGGCTGTGCCAGCGTTCCGGCTTCTCTCATTCTCCCGGATTCGTTGGCATCCGGGCGGACACCCCGCAGGCTGTGGAGCAGCACCACGAGACGGGAGATGCCATGCGAACCCGCTGGTGCACCAGCGATGTCGTAGCCATCGCCGTGCTGATCATCTGTGCCGCGGTCATAGGTCTTCTGATCAACCGCCACTGAGAACCAGAAACCCACCTGCTAGGAGAAGTCAGATCACCATGCGCACCATCCGATCCCGCACCGCAGCCGCCGCCGTCGCCGTCGTTCTCGCGGGCCTGTCCCTGACCGCCTGCGACGGTGACACCGAGGCGGCGTCCGGCGCCCCGTCCTCGGCGGGGTCGGGTTCCGACACCACGGGCGGATCGGGCGGCGAGAACGGCACGTCCGGCGCCTCCGGCACGTCCGGCAAGGGAGAGGGGTCCGGCTCCGGGCAGGGCTCCTCCGGCGGCAAGGGCGGCTCCTCCGGGAAGACGGGCGGCACCGGGAAGGGCGGCGGCACCGCGAACAGCGCGTCGGACGCCTGCACCGGAGACAACGTCAAGACCACGGTCAGCAAGGTCACGCGCCCGCTCAACCACGTGCTCATCAAGATCACCAACAGCGGGTCGCAGGCCTGCAACGCCTACGGCGCACCCCTCCTGGGCTTCGACGGCGACCAGGCGGCGACCCGGATCATCGAGGACAGCAAGCCGCAGTCCGTCCTGAGCGTCGCCCCGGGCAGCTCCGCCTACGCCTCGGTCGCGCTCACCGGCGAGCCCGGCGAGAGCACCGGTGGCACCGTCAAGCAGCTCACGGTGCACTTCGCACCGCGGAGCGGCTCCGGTTCGGTGGGCTCCCCCGCGAAGCTCGCCCTGCCCGCGGGCACCCACAAGGACGACAACGCCTCCGTCACCTACTGGCAGAGCTCGGCGTCGGACGCGCTGACCTACTGACGCGCCGACCAGCCGTCGGCCGGTCAGCGGTGAGCGGCCAGCGGTCAGCCAGCGGCCCCCGGCGAACGGTCATTGATCCGTTGTTGATCCATGACCGTTCGCCGACTGATGCCGGGCTGCTCCATGGCTCATCCAGGACCGCCCCGTTCCCGGCGTCTCCGTCAGCGGAGTTGACGGGCGATCTCGCGGGAGTAGGCGGAGACCCGGGTGTAGACGCCGGGCGTGGGGGTGGCGGTGTCGCCCTGGAGCAGCCAGCTGACGATCCCGATCAGCTTGCCGCCGGCGACCAGCGGGCCACCGCTGTCGCCTTCGGCGTGATGGGCACCGGCGACCGGATCGTTGGCGCAGACGTGCATTTTCGGGTCGAAGTCGCCCCAGGGGCTGAGCCGTTGACAGGTCCGGTCGGGGAGTACCCGCAGATCCGCCGCCCGCAGCGCGTTCGCCTGGCGGTCCTCGTAGTCCAGCAGGCCCCAGCCGTGGACCTGGGCGCGCGTGCCGGGGCGGTACGGACCGGTGTCGGCGGCGGTGGCCACCGGCAGCGGGGTGTAGCGCGCCGGCATCGGCTTGTCGAGGGTGAGGACGGCGACGTCGTTCTCCAGGTGGCGGCCGAAGCGCGGATGAATCCAGGCCTTGGTCACCTTGCGCATGCGGCCGTCGTGGCGGCGCAGGTCGGTACGGCCCGCGACCACCCCCAGATCGGTGGCGGCCTCGTCCACCACGCAGTGGGCGGCGGTGACGACCTTCGTCGGCCGGACCAGGGTGCCGCCGCAGAACTGTCCCGAGCGCGGGTAGCCGTCGGTCTGCCGCCAGAGATTGAGGGTGACTGCCCAAGGGGCCGCCGCCGTAGTGGTCCTGTGGCCGCCGACGACGGCCTGGGCGGGGTGGGCCGGCAGCACCGCGAGTCCGCCGGCGATGAGCGCCAGGAGACCTGCCAGGGCCGGCCACCGGGTGTACCTGTGTCGTGTCATCCGGAAACTCCCTCCCTGCCCGGCTATCCGGCGATCCGGCTCTGGAGCAGCGCGTAGTAGGAGGCCGTCTTCACCGCGACGCCCGGGTAGAGGCGGCTGGTGCAGCTGCCGCCGCCGCTGATGACGCCGACGAGCCGCCCCTTGACCACGACCGGTCCCCCGCTGTCCCCGGAACAGGCGCTGACTCCGCCCGCCGGGTAACCGACGCACATCGTGAAGGACTTGCGGTATCGGCGGGTGCCGTACGCCGTGACGCACTGCTCGTCGCCCCGGTTGGGTATCAGCGCGGTCTGCAGCGGCGGCACCGTGGTGTCGTCCTCGCGGCCCGTCGTGGAGCCCCATCCCAGGACCCTGTTGGGCGTGCCCTCCTCGTACAGCTTCTGCTGCGCCGGGGTGGCGAGCGGCAGCGTGCGGTACGGCATGGGGGCGTTGAGGGTGAGGACGGCGAGGTCGTGGGCGTAGGTCGCGCCGTTCCCCTCGGTGTCGGCCTTGGGGTGAATCCAGAGCTTCGACACCTTGCGCACGGTGCCCTTACGGGTGTCCCTCAGGTCCTCCCGTCCGCCCACCACACGCACCCTGTCGACGGTGGTCGGGCTGACGCAGTGGGACGCGGTCAGCACCTTGCGCGGCGCGACCAGTGTGCCCGCGCACTCCGGCTCCTTGACGTCCTGCGACGTCAGCGCCACGGTCCAGGGGTACTTCCCGATCTCGGCACGGTCTCCGCCGACGACCGCTGCGGCGGGCGGGGCGCCCTGCACCACCAGCGCCGCACCCGCCAACACCGCTCCCGCCAGGGCGCCCCGGCCTCTTCGCCTCGCTTTGCCCATCAGTCCTCCAGTGGCGATCGAACAAAGTCGTCCAGGGAGAGGCCGGGGACACCGGCGCGGTTGCCTTGCCCACCCGGGCGCCCGTATATGGCCGGCATGCGCCAGGCCCCCTTGACGCGCCACGAGCGACAGCCGGCGCCGGCGCGCAGGACATGCGGCGGACCGGCCCCTTGGCCGCCAGGACCGGGAAGAGACGATCAGGAAGACACGACCGCGTCGAGGGTCTCGGCGAGTTCGACGGGCGTGGACAGCATGGGCCAGTGCCCGGTGGGCAGGGCGAAGTGCCGCCACGGGGGCTGGTTGAGGAAGGCCAGCGCCGGCGTCCCGGCGTCCAGCAGGGCCTTGGCATCGCGGCAGGCGACCACCACACGGTCGACTCCGGGACCGGGCTCGACGGGGCGGGTCAGCCGCTGGGCGAAGGTGGCGAACGGCTGGGGCGTGGCCCGGGTGCGCAGGAGGCCGAGCTGCTCCTCGTCGAGCCCTTCGAGGGTGCTCATGGCGCCGAGCAGCTCGAAGGGCGGCAAGGGCAGCCGCCATCCGTCCCCGCGCTCGGCGACGAGCGTGTGCAGGCGGTCCACCACGTCGTCCGGCATGACGTCGAGCAGGCAGGTGCCCTCGGCGAAGGGTGCGCTGTCGACGTGGACCAGGCGTTCCAGTCGTGCGCCGAGACGGCCGGCGGCGCCGGTGACCGGGACCGCCGCGTAGCTGTGCGCCACGAGGGTCACCTCGCGCAGGTCCTGCTCCTCGACGAACGCGGTGATGTCGTCGATATGCGTGTCCAGGCCCACCTCCGGGGTGGCGAGGGCGGACCGTTCGCCCAGGCCCGTCAGCGTCACCGGCAGCACCGTGTGCCCACACTCGCGCAGCGCCTGGGCGGTGGCCTCCCAAGCCCAGGCTCCGAGCCAGGCGCCGGGGACGAGTACGAAGGTAGCCATGCGGTTTCTCCTTGGATTCAGGGGGTTGCCGCGAGAGTAGGCTTCATACAGGACAGTTTCCGCCCTGAAATGCCGAGTGATCCATGTCATATCCCCTGACGCGTGTGCTGGCCCTGCTGGAGCTCCTCCAGACACACCCGGGACTGACCGGGGCACAGCTGGCGGACCGCCTGGGGACCGATGTGCGCACGGTGCGGCGGTACGCGGCCCGGCTGCGCGAGCTGGGCATCCCGGTGGAATCGGTCCGCGGCCGCTTCGGTGGCTACCGGCTGGCCCGCGGCTACCGGATGCCACCGCTGATGCTCACCAACGAAGAGGCCCTCGTGGTCGTGCTGGGCCTGCTCGCCGGGGAGCGCCTGGGCATGAGCACCACCGCCCCGGCCGGCGCCGGCGCCCTCGCCAAGATCGAACGAGTGCTGCCGGACCCGCTGCGCGCACCGCTGGCCGCCATGCGGGACACCTTGTCCTTCACCGCCGCCACCGTGCTCGCGCAGACCCCCGAGGCGGGCGTCCTGCTGACCCTGGCGCAGGCCTGCCACTCCGGTCACACCGTCGGCCTGCGCTACCGCTCCTGGCACCAGGAACACACCGAGCGCGAGGTCGACCCGTACGGGGTGGTCTTCCACTCCGGCTGCTGGTACCTCGTCGGCCACGACCATCTCCGTGACGGCCTGCGCACCTTTCGCATCGACCGGATCGCGTCCGCCACGACCGGCGCGGCCACCTTCACCGCCCCCGACGACTTCGACCCGGTGGCCCACCTCACCGCGTCCCTGGCCCGGACACCCGCGCCGTGGCAGGTCGAGGTGCTGATCGAAGGCCCCATGGAGGACGTCGCACGCCGGCTGCCCCGTACGATCGCCACCCTCACGGACACCCCCACCGGCGTACTGATGCGCGCGCAGGCCGCACAACTGGACAGCGTGGCCTGCCTGCTCGCCTCCCTGGAATGGCCCTTCACCGTTCACCGCCCCGACGCACTGCGCCAAGCGCTCAGGGACCTGGCCCAACAGCTCACGGCCGCCGCCGATCGCCCCTCCGGGGACACGTCCAAGTAGCCACCGGACGCAGCCCGACACCGGCGAGAGCCAGGCGCTTAGCATGACCGTATGGAGGTCTCGAAGCTGTCGGCCGAGGCGCGGCGGCGACGCAGCGCGGAGATACGGGCGTTCCTGCGCTCACGGCGGGCGCGGCTGACGCCCGCGGACGTGGGCATGGCGGCGGGAAGCGGGCGCCGTACACCGGGTCTGCGGCGCGAGGAGGTCGCGGTGCTCGCCGGGGTGGGGGTGTCCTGGTACACGTGGCTGGAACAGGGGCGCGACATCAACGTGTCGGCCGAGGTGCTGGAGGCCGTCTCCCGTGTGCTGCGGCTGGACCCCGTCGAGCGGGAGCACCTCTACCTGCTCGCCGGGCTGAACCCACCGCAGGCCGCGCCCGCGGACCGCGCCGTACCGGCCGGCATCCGCCGGGTCATCGACGGCTGGCTGCCGCGGCCCGCGTACGTCATCGACCGGCACTGGAGGCTGGTCGCCGTCAACCGGGCCGCCCAACTGGTCTTCGGCTACGGCGAGCTGGACCACAGCTGCCTGGTCAGCTTCTTCACCAACGCGCACTTCCGGTCCGTGCTGTGCGGCTGGGAGGAGGCGGCACGGCAGATCGTCGGACTGTTCCGCGCGGATGCGGCGCGCTATCCGGACGATCCGGAGTTCGGCCGGCTCGCGGAGGACATGTGCGCCGCCAGCCCCGCCTTCGCCACGGTCTGGGCCGAACACCCGGTGGGCGCCGCGGCCGAGGGCATCAAGGCGCTGGTGCACCCCGCCGTGGGAGAGCTGACGTTCGCCTACACGATGCTGCCCGTCTCCGACCTGCCCGGCGCCCGGCTGCTGCTGTACACCCCGGCGGAGGGGTCGCCGACCGAGGCCCGGGTGGCGGGTCTGCTGGACGCGGGCGCACCGGCAGTGGTCCCCACCCCGTAGGGGTTCGCCCGGCCGCGGGGCGGCAGCCGGGCGCGGTGAGGGTGGTGGTGACAGACCCAGGCTCAGCCGACACTGCCGGACCTGTCCGCACCGCCGCAGGATCGTGGTCATGCAGCGATTCACGAACAAGACAGCACTGATCACCGGCGGCACCAGCGGCATGGGACTCGCCACGGCACGGCGGCTCCTGGACGAGGGGGCGTACGTCGTCATCACCGGCCGCGACCAGGCGCGCCTCGACGCGGCGGTCGCCGAACTCGACGCGGTGGACGGCCGCGTGCTGGCCGTACGGGCCGACGCCGCCTCGCTGACCGGTCTCGACGCGCTGATGCGCCGGATCGAGAGCTGGCGCGGCACGCTCGACGCCGTCTTCGCCAACGCCGGGACCGGTGTCTTCAAGCCGACCGCGGAGATCACCGAGGACGACTTCGACCACACCGTCGACGTCAACTTCAAGGGGGTGTTCTTCACCGTGCAGAAGGCGCTGCGGCTGATGCCACACGGTGGCGCCGTCGTCATCAACGCCTCCTGGACCCTCTACCGCGGGCTGCCCGTCGCCTCGGTCTACTCCGCCAGCAAGGCGGCGGTCCACAACCTCGCCCGCACCATGGGATCTGACCTCGCCGCGCGCGGCATCCGCGTCAACTCCGTCAGCCCCGGCTATATCGACACCCCGATGTGGCGCGGCGCCAACCCCCACCCGGACGCCGAGGCCCGCAACTCCGCCGAGGTGGCGCTGGGTTCACTCGGCCACCCGGACGAGGTCGCCGCGGCCGTCGCCTTCCTCGCCTCCGACGACGCCGCGTACATCACCGGCCAGGACCTGGTCGTCGACGGCGGTCTCGTCGGCTCGGTGCCGGCCGCATGAGCGTGACGGACAGCGTTCCGCCCCAGCAGGCGGAACGACGACGGAGGGCCGCGCCCGTGCTGGCCGCCGTCCTGCTGACCCTCTTGATCCTGCCGACGTCGGTGACGGGCTCGGGCGTGGCACTCCCCGCCATCGGCCGGGAGACCGGTGCGCCGCTGGCTGCCCTGCAGTGGGTGGTGCACGGGTACAACCTCACCTTCGCCGGCGCTCTGCTGGCCTGCGGCTCGCTGGCCGATCTGTGGGGCAGACGCCGGGTGTTCGGGGGCGGCGCGGCCCTCTTCACGGTGGCGTCCGCGATGAGCACGGCAGCGCAGGACATCCTGCTGCTGGACGCGGCACGCGCGCTGGCGGGGCTCGGCGCGGCCGCGTTGCTGACCAGCGGCAGCTCGCTGATCGGCGAGACCTTCGAAGGGCGAGCCCGCAGCCGCGCGTTCGGGGCGGTCGGCATCACCACGGGCGCCGGGCTCGCACTCGGGGCGATGGCCGCCGGAGCGGTGACCGACCTGCTGGGCTGGCGTGCCTTCTTCGGGCTGCACGCGGCGCTGATGGCGCTGGTGTGGTGCGTGGTGCCGCTCCTGCCGCGCGGCGGGACGGCAGGGCGCGCCGCTCGCGGCCGCCGTCCGGCCGGGCGGGGAAACACCCGGGACTCCCGCCCGGTCGGGGTGGACCGGGCCGGCACCGCCACCTTCTCCGGCGGGCTCCTGCTGCTGATGCTCGCCGCGGTCGAGGGGCCGCAACGGGGCTGGGGCAGCGCCGGAGTGCTGGGTCTGCTGGCGGGTTCGGTGCTGCTGCTGGCGGCCTTCGTGCTGGTGGAGCGGCGGGTACGGCACCCCATGCTGGACCTGCGGCTGCTGCGCAACAGGCAGTTCACGGCGCTGTGCCTGATCCCCGTCGTGGCGAGCTTCTCCTTCGTCCTCCTGCTGCCGCTGCTGCCCAACTACCTGCTGGTGGCGAACGGTTCCTCCAGCCGGGAGGCGGGAAGCACCATGCTGCTGATGACGCTGCCGATCCTGGCGGCCCCGGTGCCGGCCACTCGGCTGCTGCGCCGGGGGCTGACGCCCCGGAGCGTGTTCGGGCTGAGCCTGCTGTGTCTGACGGTGGGCGTGGCCTGGCTCGCCTCCGTGCTGGAACCGGGGGTGACGCCGGGCGCCCTGGCCGCTCCCCTGATCACCCTGGGGGTCGGGCTGGGCCTCAACTTCGGGCTGGTGGACGGGGCGGTCCTGGACGTCGTCGCGCCGGAGGCCATGGGCGCCGCCGCGGGCTTCCTCAACACCCTGCGGCTCGGCAGCGAGGCCCTGGCCATCGCGGCAGCGAGCGCGGCCCTCGTCAACCTCGTACGGAACAACCTCGACGCCGGGTTGGCGGGGTTCCCCTCGTATGACGGCACCTCACGCGACCTCGCCAACAGTGTCAGCGCCGGCGACCTCTCCGGCCCGCTCTCCGGGCTGCCCGCCTCCGCCCGGCCGGACTTCACCGCCTGGGCGACGCACGGCCTCACCGACGCCTGGCAGACGGTGCTGTGGGCGAGCGCGGTGGTGTGTGCGGTGCTGTCGGTGGCGATCTACGTCCTGCTGGGCGGGCGCCCGACGGAAACGGGCAGCCGGGCGGATCAGGCGAGCCAGTCGGCGTAGTGGGCGGGGGCGATACATGCGTCGCCCTTGGCGGTGAGCACATCGCCGTCGACGGCGGCGAACATACCCGCGGTGTCGTCGGTGACGACCGTGCGGCCGTCGGGCCGGGCGTTCAGGGTGATCCGGCCGAGTCCGTCGAGGGGATGCACGTCGGGTAGGCGAGGCCGGGCACCTGGTCCACGCCGAGGGGCACCGAAACCCGGCCGCCGCCCCGGCCTCTGAGAAGTGCGGCTCGACTTCCACAACGGGGAACAACGCCGACCCGACGCAGCGCCGCCCCCGGCCGGATTCCTCGCCGCCGGTGCCGCCGCGCCGCGCAGTAGTGCCCGCGCGCACCGTCGGAGCCCGAAGTGTGGCGTCCCGCCACATGGGCGCCCGGCGTGCCCCTTCCTACGGTGTGGCGACACGACAACGCCCCGCCCTCGTCAGGAAGTGGTGCCGATGCCCGCCCCCGCGACCGCTCCACCAGCCCCCGCCGGCCTCAGGCGGATCGTCGCCGCCAGCCTGATCGGCACCACCGTCGAGTGGTACGACTTCTTCCTCTACGGGACCGCCGCCGCGCTGGTGTTCAACCAGCTGTTCTTCCCGGGGTCCGATCCGCTCGTCGGGACCCTGCTGTCGTTTCTGACGTACGCGGTGGGCTTCGCGGCCCGGCCCCTGGGAGCGCTGGTCTTCGGGCATTACGGGGACCGGCTCGGGCGCAAGAAGCTGCTGGTGCTGAGCCTGCTGCTGATGGGGGGCGCGACCTTCGCGATCGGTCTGCTGCCGACCCATGCGACGGTCGGGACGGCGGCGCCGGTGCTGCTGACCGTGCTGCGGCTGGTGCAGGGGTTCGCGCTGGGCGGTGAGTGGGGCGGCGCGGTGCTGCTGGTGTCGGAGCACGGGGACGCCCGGCGGCGCGGGTTCTGGGCGTCCTGGCCGCAAACCGGCGCGCCCGCCGGGCAGTTGCTGGCCACCGGGGTGCTGTCGGCGATGACGGCTCTGGTGTCGGACGCGGCGTTCGTGTCGTGGGGGTGGCGGGTGCCGTTCCTGCTGTCGGGCGTGCTGGTGGTCGTGGGGTTGTGGGTGCGGCTCTCAGTGGACGAATCGCCGGTGTTCCGGGACGCGTTGGCGCGTGCCGAGGCCCGGCGGGCGGACGGTGCGCTGGAGAGGATGCCGCTGGTGGCGGTGTTCCGGCACCACTGGCGGGACGTGCTGGTCGCGATGGGCGCGCGGATGGCCGAGAACATCTCGTACTACGTGATCACGGCGTTCGTGCTGGTCTACGCGACCTCGCAGACCGCGCTGGCGCCGCAGACCGCCCTGAACGCCGTACTCCTCGCCTCGGCGCTGCACTTCGCGGTGATCCCCGCCTGGGGCGCGCTCTCGGACCGGATCGGGCGCCGGCCGGTCTATCTGCTCGGCGCGGCCGGTGTCGGCGTCTGGGCGTTCCCGTTCTTCGCGCTGGCGGACACCGGCCGGTTCGGGCCGCTGCTGCTCGCGGTGAGTGTCGGGCTGGTCTTCCACGGTGCGATGTACGCGCCGCAGGCGGCGTTCTTCGCGGAGATGTTCGCGACCCGGATGCGGTACTCGGGCGCCTCGATCGGGGCCCAGTTCGCCTCGGTCGCGGCCGGTGCGCCCGCCCCGCTGATCGCGACCGCGCTGCTCGCCGACTACGACAGCCCGACGCCGATCGCCCTGTACGTCCTCGCGGCCGCGGTGCTGACGCTGGTCGCGGTGGGCGTGGCACGGGAGACCCGCAGCCGGGACCTCGCCGCGGTGGACGCGGACGCGGGGTCCGGCGGGGGCCGCACGGCCGCGCCGGACACCGCCGACGGGGCGTCCTCGGCGGTGTCCGGCGGGGCCTGAGACCTGATGTACGGCGGGGGCGTGGCGGGCCCGGGACGCTCCGGGAGACGGGGCAGCAGGTCCGCCACGCCCCCGCCGGCCGTCAGGGGCGGCTCTTGCCCTTCAGGGAGTCCTTCATCCCCTGGAGGTTCTCCTTGGCGTCGCTCATCGCGCCCTTGGCCCGGCCCTTCGCCTCGTCGGTGCGGCCCTCGCCCTTCAGCCGCTCGTCGCCCGTCAGCTTGCCGGCCTTCTGCTTGGCCTTGCCCTTCATCTTGTCCATCGCGCCCTTGTCACCCATGTCACGCTCCTCTGTCCGTGGGGGAAAGCTTCGGCACCACGCTGCCGCAGGTCGCGGCGGTGCGCACCCGGAGAAGGCCATCGGTAGGGAACCGCCCGCGGGGACGGCGTGGACCGCCGCCCCCGTTACGCGCCGGTATCGCCCGCCACGGCCGAGGAGAGCTGGTGCAGCCGCAGCGCCAGCTGGATCTCCAGGGCGCGGGCCGGGGTCTGCCAGTCGGGGCCCAGCAGCCGGCTGACCCGGTCCAGTCGCTGCGCCACGGTGTTCACATGGACGTGCAGCGCGTCCTTGGTGCGGGCCGGGCTCATTCCGCAGGCGAAGTAGGCGCCGAGGGTGCGCAGCAGTTCCGTACCGCGGCGGGCGTCGTAGGCGGTGACCGGGCCGAGTGTGCGGTGCACGAAGCCGTCCACGTCGCGGGTGTCGGCGAGCAGCAGACCGAGGAAGCCGAAGTCGGCGGCGGCCGCGCCCTGTCCGGCCCGGCCCAGCGCCCGCAGCGCCTCCCGGCAGCGTCCGGCCTCCGCGTAGGCGTCCGCGACCGCCGCGGGGCGGGCGGCGGGGGCCGCGACCGGGGCCGAGGCGCCGACCGTGACGGGCAGCCGCAGCGCGGCGCCGAGCCGGTCGGCGGCCTCCCG
>NZ_JBSFJF010000041.1:0-74077 GCF_053597915.1 Streptomyces sp. NPDC001219
TATCGGGGCGACCCTCCGCCTTGCGATCGCACGCACCAGACGCCGCGGGGCCGCCCTTCGGGCGAACGACGGGAGTTTGACGACAGGTCCTAGCGAGCTTCCCGGCGCGGCCGCACGCGGGGCCGCGCCCGGAAGCCGGGAGATCCGCACCACTGCCAACGGCTCCGACGGCCTGGCGACGCGCCCGGGAAGGGTGTGCCGCCGGGCCGTCGCCGTTTGTCGGTGGCAGGGCCGACAATGGTGGGCGTGAGTACGCACCTCCCCACCGCAGATGTCCAGGACCCCGAGAGCAACGCCCGCACGGCCAGGCTGCGCGAGGCGCTGCTGGCCGCCGCCTTCACCGCCGACGGGCTGCTGGAGCTGCTCGGCGCGCCGGCCTATGCCGCGCTCGCCCGCAGCGAGACCGTCCCCGCCCTGAGGGCGACGCGCGGCGACAGCCCGCTGGAGACCCTGGTGCGGCTGTTCCTGCTCCAGCGCCCGGTGGAGCTGCGGCGGGCGCGGGCCGCGCTGCCGGTCGAGGACTGCCTCGCCGACGGCTGGCTGGTGCAGGACGGCGACGAGGTGCGCGCCAGTGTGGACGTGCGTCCGTACGGCGGCCCCGAGGGGCAGGACTGGTGGATCGTCTCCGACCTGGGCTGTGCGGTCGGCGGGGCCGGCGGTATCCGGGGCGGCGGGGAGGCGGACCGCGCGGAGCTGGTGCTCGGCGTCGGCGGGGCGTCCACGACGCTGGCCGGGATCACCGTGCGCCGGCCGGTCGCCAGGGCGCTCGACCTCGGCACCGGCTCCGGCATCCAGGCGCTGCACGCGGCGCAGCACGCCTCCCGCGTCACGGCCACCGACCTCAACCCCCGGGCGCTGCGGATCACCGCGCTGACCCTGGCGCTCTCCGGGGCGGGCACGGCGGACCTGCGGGAGGGCTCGCTGTTCGAGCCCGTCGGAGACGAGACGTACGACCTGATCGTGTCCAACCCGCCGTTCGTGATCTCCCCGGGCGCCCGGCTCACCTACCGGGACGGCGGGATGGGCGGCGACGACCTGTGCCGCACGCTCGTCCAGCAGGCCGCCGCACACCTCAACGACGGCGGATACTGCCAGCTGCTGGCCAACTGGCAGCACGTGGCGGGCGAGGAGTGGCAGGACCGGCTGCGGTCCTGGGTGCCGCGGGGCTGTGACGCCTGGATCGTGCAGCGCGAGGTGCAGGACGTCACCCAGTACGCCGAGCTGTGGCTGCGCGACGCGGGCGACCACCGGGCGGACGAGGAGGCGTACGCCGCGCGGTACGACGCCTGGCTCGACGAGTTCGAGGCCCGCAAGACCAAGGCCATCGGCTTCGGCTGGATCACCCTGCGCAAGTCCGGCTCCGACACCCCCTCCGTCACCGTCGAGGAATGGCCGCATCCGGTCGAGCAGCCCCTGGGGGAGTCGGTCGTACGGCACTTCGACCGCCAGGACTTTCTGCGGGCCACGGACGACGCGGCGCTGCTTTCCGGTCACTTCCGGCTCGCCGACGAGGTGGTCCAGGAGCAGGTCGGGCTGCCCGGGGCGGAGGACCCGGAGCATGTGGTGCTGCGTCAGAACCGCGGTATGCGGAGGGCCACGAAGGTGGACACGGTCGGCGCGGGCTTCGCCGGGGTGTGTGACGGCACCCTGCCCGCCGGACGGATTCTGGACGCCATCGCCCAACTCGTCGGCGAGGACCCGGTCCTGCTGCGGGACCGCACCCCGGCCTCGATCCGGATGCTGGTCGAGCAGGGGTTCCTGGAGCCGGTGGCCGCGCAGGACTGACGCGTACGGCGGACGGGGGCGGGGGCGGGGCGGGCGACATACCGGCGCCGTTCATCCGGCGTTCGCCGGAATGCCGCCCCGGGGTGCCACGCTGCCCGCATGGAGACTGGACCCGAGGCATTCGCCGGTGTGGTGTTCGCGCTGTTCGGCGCCGGACTGCTGGTGTGGACGGGCGTCTGCGCACGGACCGGTGCGCCGGTCGCCGACGGTGTCAGCCGTCCGGTCGCCGCCGTGACGACGCTGCTGGCCGGGGTGGCGTTCCTGGCGACCGGCTGCTGGCTGCTGGTGGCGTTGTAGCCGCGGGCGTCGCCCCGTTGTTCCGGCCGCCCGTCGGTTCGCCACCCCCTGGCGAGGCGCCGTCCTCAACTGCCCTCGAAGGGCGCTCCGTTCACTTCCGGCCAGTTCTGTCATAAATGGCCGGTGTGTGCCGGTACGAGGGAACTTTCCGCTGCCGACGGGCATGTTCCTCAGTGAAGGTCACCAACAGTCCGGTCGCCCAACGGGCCGGCCCCTTCCGTGAGGAACCTCCATGAACCGTGCATTCCGCTCCGCCGCCGTCGGCGTCATCGCCGTCTCCCTGCTGGCCGGCGGCTCGGCCGCGGCCTTCGCCGCCCCGCAGGACCTCCACTCGCCCAAGCCGGTCGTGGCCACCGCACCGGCCGCCGCCTCCCTGACGGCCAAGGCCAGTGCGACGACGGTCAAGGCCTGGGAGCAGTTCCGGATCACCGGCGTCGCCAAGGGCATCAAGGCCGGCACCAAGCTGACCGTCCAGCAGAAGCAGGGCACGAAGTGGGTCTCGCTGCCCGCGCAGACCCCGGTCAACTCCAGCGGCGCGTACGCGGTGCGGGTCAAGCTCGGCCTCAAGGGCGTCAACCAGCTCCGCATGGCCACCGGCAGCACTGTCTCCCCGGTGGTCACCGTCACCGTGCGCTGAGCCGGGGCAACGAGGGCGGACGGTCCGGACCGTCGCCGGACCGTCCTAGCCGACGAGATTGCGGGCGAGCATCCACACCGCGGCAATGCCGAGCACCACGGCATTGCCGCGGCCCGACAGCCGGGGCCGGTACACCCGCCCACGGAGGCCGGCGACCAGCCAGCGCCCCACGGCGTACGCCACGGCCGGCCCGCCCAGGACGAGCAGCACCGCGTTGTCGTGGAAGGCCGTCACGAGCTCGCCGTGCATCAGGTCGTACGCCATCCGCGTCCCGCCGCACAGCGGGCACAGCAGCCCGGTGGTCCATTTGAAGGGGCAGGGGATCAGCAGCTGCCCCGGCTGGTGCGGATCGGTGTGCCAGAGATAGACGGCCGCCGCCGCACCGGCGCCGAGCATGACCGCCGCCCGGCGGAGGGTGCGCGTCCGGACCGACGCCCCCGTGGGGCCAGCGGGCTCGGCCGGACCCCAGGGCTCCCCGGCGCTCACACGCTCAGCGAGCGGGCGTAGTTGACCTGGTTGAGCACGAACATCACCTGCTCGCGGGACTGCACCGGGATCATCGTGGCGTGGTGCCGGCCGCCGCTGTTCACCGTGACCTGCACGAACCCGGTCGTCACCCGCTCCTTCATCAGCAGGAAGAGCAGACCGAGCAGACAGAAGAGGAAGAAGACGATGGCCAGCACGACCGCGTGCGTCGGCATCCTCTCCTCCGTCCGCGACATGTCGGTCGCCGTCCACACCGCGCCCTTGAGCGGCATCGGCCCGGCCGGCGTCATGATCGTGTCGCCGGTCACCGCGATGTCGCCGAGCGACAGCGCCATCCCGCCGGGCTGGGCGCCGGGCGGGAAGCCGGCGGGCCCCGGCTGCTGCACCGGCGGGCCCGGCGGGAAACCGGGCGGCGGCGTCGGCTGTCCGGCGTCCTGCGGATAGCCGTATCCGGGCTGGGGCTGTGCGGCGGGCGGATAGCCGTATCCGGGCTCCCCGGGGCGGCCGCCCTGCGGGTAGCCGTAGCCGGCGTCGGCGGGCGGGGCGCTCTCCGGTGCGGCGTAGGGATTCTGGTTGGGCCGGCCGGGCGGCTGCTCCGGAGGCGGTCCGGGGTGCTGATGGGCCATGGGTGCTGTTCCCCCCGAGAGTGCGTGACGACGGCGACATGCGGCTCCGACGGCGAGCCGTGCCGTGTCCATCCTGCCAGCCCGCTCACGTGCTGTATCAAGGCAATGACGGCATCCGGCGCCGCCTTGTCACAGTCGCCGGTCCGGTGGACGGTGCGGTGACCGGACCCGGGCGGGCGGTGTGGTGCAAGGGATTCGTCACTGTGTGAGATCGCCGGAGGTGCCGGGGCCACGGCGCGCACGGAACGGCCGGCGTGGACACCGGGGAGTGGAACGGTCCCGTCATGATCCACGGGGCCGTCCCCGGGGCCCGTGTCGGGCGCCTGAAGCGGTCCGGGCGGCATGAAGGCATGTAGTCGGGTTACCGTTCGAGTGGCGTTGCGGGGTTTTTCCGTTTGACACGGGGCCGGGAGGTACCGTCACACTCCGCAGCGTCAAGCGTCACCGCAGTGCGCCCCGGCGTCCGGCCGGGGAGCAATCCCAGCGTCGACCGGAGAGAAGAGCGAAGTTGTCCCCGACCAGCGAGACCACAGACGGCGGCCGCCGCCGACTCGTCATCGTCGAGTCGCCTGCCAAGGCGAAGACGATCAAGGGCTACCTCGGCCCTGGCTACGTGGTCGAGGCCAGCGTCGGACACATCCGCGACCTGCCGAACGGCGCCGCAGAGGTCCCGGCGAAGTACAAGGGCGAGCCCTGGGCCCGGCTCGGCGTGAATGTCGACGCCGAGTTCCAGCCGATCTACGTCGTCAACAGTGACAAGAAGGACCAGGTCAAGAAGCTCAAGGAGCTGCTGGCCGAGTCCGACGAGCTCTATCTCGCCACAGATGAGGACCGCGAGGGCGAGGCCATCGCCTGGCACCTCCAGGAGATCCTCAAGCCCAAGGTCCCCGTCCACCGGATGGTCTTCCACGAGATCACCAAGGACGCGATCCGTGAGGCCGTCGCCAATCCGCGCGATCTGAACCAGAAGCTGGTCGACGCCCAGGAGACCCGCCGTATCCTCGACCGCCTCTACGGCTACGAGGTCTCGCCGGTCCTGTGGAAGAAGGTCATGCCGCGGCTGTCGGCAGGCCGGGTGCAGTCCGTGGCGACCCGTCTCGTCGTCGAGCGGGAGCGCGAGCGCATCGCCTTCCGCTCCGCCGAGTACTGGGACCTCACCGGCACCTTCTCGACCGGCCGGGCCGGGGACGCGAGCGACCCGTCGACGCTGACCGCCCGGCTGAACACCGTCGACGGCCGCCGTATCGCCCAGGGCCGGGACTTCGGCTCCAACGGGCAGCTCAAGAACGACGTTCTCCATCTGGACGAGGCGAACGCCCGCGCGCTCGCCGCCGCCCTGGAGCACACCGAGTTCGCGGTGCGCTCGGTCGAGTCCAAGCCCTACCGTCGCTCCCCGTACGCCCCGTTCCGTACGACCACCCTCCAGCAGGAGGCCAGCCGCAAGCTCGGCTTCGGCGCCAAGGCGACCATGCAGGTGGCGCAGAAGCTGTACGAGAACGGCTACATCACCTATATGCGTACGGACTCCACCACGCTCTCGGACACCGCGGTCGCCGCGGCCCGGGCGCAGGTGACCCATCTGTACGGCGCGAACTACCTGCCGGACAAGCCGCGCACCTACGCCGGCAAGGTCAAGAACGCCCAGGAGGCGCACGAGGCGATCCGCCCCTCCGGCGACCGCTTCCGCACCCCGGCCGAGACCGGCCTGACCGGCGACCAGTTCAGGCTCTACGAGCTGATCTGGAAGCGGACCGTCGCCTCCCAGATGAAGGACGCGACCGGTAACTCCGTCACGGTCAAGATCGGCGGCCGCTCCGCCGACGGCCGGGACGCCGAGTTCAGCGCGTCCGGCAAGACCATCACCTTCCACGGCTTCCTGAAGGCCTATGTGGAGGGCGCCGACGACCCGAACGCGGAGCTCGACGACCGCGAGCGCCGGCTGCCGCAGGTCGCCGAGGGCGACGCGCTGGCCGCGCGGGAGATCACCGCCGACGGGCACGCCACCAAGCCGCCCGCCCGCTACACCGAGGCCACCCTGGTCAAGGAGCTGGAGGAGCGCGAGATCGGCCGCCCGTCGACCTACGCGTCGATCATCGGCACGATCCTCGACCGCGGCTACGTCTTCAAGAAGGGCACCGCGCTCGTCCCGTCCTTCCTGTCGTTCGCGGTGGTCAACCTCCTGGAGAAGCACTTCGGCCGGCTGGTCGACTACAGCTTCACCGCCAAGATGGAGGACGACCTCGACCGCATCGCCCGTGGTGAGGCGCAGTCCGTGCCGTGGCTGCGGCGCTTCTACTTCGGCGAGGGGCACGGCGAGGGCGGTGCCGCGGACGCCGGCAACGGCGACGGCGACCACCTCGGCGGGCTCAAGGAACTGGTCGAGGACCTGGGCGCGATCGACGCCCGGGAGATCTCGTCCTTCCCGGTCAGCGAGGACATCAAGCTGCGGGTCGGCCGCTACGGCCCGTATGTGGAGCGCGGGGAGAAGGACGCCGAGGGCCACCAGCGCGCCGACGTCCCCGACGACCTCGCGCCCGACGAGCTGACCCTGGAGTACGCGGAGGAGCTGCTCGCCAAGCCGAGCGGTGACTTCGAGCTGGGCATGGACCCGGAGAGCGGTCACCAGATCGTCGCCAAGGACGGCCGCTACGGTCCGTACGTCACCGAGATCCTGCCCGAGGGCACCCCGAAGACCGGCAAGAACGCGGTCAAGCCGCGCACCGCCTCGCTCTTCAAGTCGATGTCCCTGGACACGGTGACGCTGGCGGACGCGCTCAAGCTGATGTCGCTGCCGCGGGTCGTCGGCAAGGACCCCGAGGGCGTCGAGATCACCGCGCAGAACGGCCGCTACGGCCCGTATCTGAAGAAGGGCACCGACTCGCGCTCCCTGGAGACCGAGGAGCAGCTCTTCTCGATCACCGTCGACGAGGCGCTGGCCATCTACGCGCAGCCCAAGCAGCGCGGGCGGGCCGCCGCCAAGCCGCCGCTGAAGGAGCTGGGCACGGACCCGGTCAGCGGCAAGCCGGTGGTGGTCAAGGACGGCCGCTTCGGTGCGTACGTGACCGACGGCGAGACCAACGCGACGCTGCGGCGGGACGACGACGTCGAGACCGTCACCGCCGAGCGGGGCTACGAGCTGCTGGCGGAGAAGCGCGCCAAGGGGCCGGCGAAGAAGACCGCGAAGAAGGCGGCCAAGAAGGCGCCGGCCAAGAAGACGGCCGCGAAGAAGACGACCACGGCCAAGAAGACCGCGGCGAAGAAGACGACCACGGCCAAGAAGACGACCGCCAAGAAGACCACCGCGAAGAAGGCGGCGGCGAAGAAGACGGCGGCGCCGGCCGAGGACTGAAGGCGGCGCCACACGGCGGAACCGCAGGTCAAGGGGCGGGCCCGACGGACATGTTCCGTCGGGCCCGCCCCTTTGTTCGGGCAGGCGCTCGACGCTCCGCGCCGTATCGATAGGCTGGCGAGATGACGCGTGCCGAGCAGCCAACGGTCGTGACCCCCACATCAGGCGCCCTAGCGGCGGATTCCCGCGAGCGCGCCGTGCGCGCCCTGCTCCGCTTCCCCCCACTGAAGCGACTGTGGAGCGCCCAATTCGTCGGGGGCATCGGCGATGCCCTGTCCATGCTTGTCCTCGTACTGCTCGCCCTCCAGGCGGCGTTGTACGTCCCCCTGGGCGGCGAGGCCGTCTTCGGCGGCGGTTATCGGGGAGCCGCCCTCGCGGTCACCGTGGTCTTCGCGGCCCGGATGCTGGCGATGCTGCTCTTCGGAGCCGTCCTGCTGGGCCCGCTGTCCGCGCTGACGGCGCCGGCCGGCCCGCTGGACCGGCGCTGGACGATGATCGGCGCGGATGTGCTGCGGCTCGCGCTGCTGGTCATCGCGCCCCTCTGGATCGACTGGACGCCCGGTGACGCACTGGCCTGGCTGCTGGTCACGGTCTTCCTCACCGGTGTCGCCGAACGCTTCTGGACCGTCGCACGGGAGAGCGCCGCCCCCGGCCTGCTGCCCGCCCCGCCCCCCGAGGGCGCCGCGGTCCGCCCGCTGCCCGACAACATGGACGCCCTGCGCCGCCTCTCGCTGCGCACCGCCTTCGTCTCGCTGCCGATCGCGGCCGCCGCCCTGGTGGTCGTCACCCTCATCAGCAAGCTGCTGGGCACCGGCATCGACTGGTTCCACCTCCACCAGGCCGCGCTCGGCTCCTACGTGGCCGCCGGGCTGTTCGCCGCCTCCGTGTCGATCCTCTACTTCATCGAGTTCCCCGGTGTGCCGACGCCGCGGCCGCGCTCCCCTCTGGAGGGGCTGCGCCGGCCGTCCGCGGCAGCGAAGTCCGGTCGCCCCCAGGGCGGGAAGGACGCGGACGACGCGGCCCGCCCGGCCGCCGACAAGGGCCGTACGGGCGCGATCCCGCTGCTGGTGGCGGCCTGCGCCGCGGTGGCCGGAGCCCTCGCCGCGGCCGTCTCCCTCGCCGTCCTGCACGGCTACGACCTGGCCGGCGGCCCGGCCACCTTCGCGCTGCTGGTCCTTGCGCTGACCGGCGGTACGGCCGTCGGCATCCGCGGCGCCCAGCGGGTGCTGCCCACGCTCTCCCGGCGCCGGCTGCTCGCCCTCGCGGTGGCCGCCACCGGCCTCGCGCTGCTGGCCATGGGCCTGGTCCCGGACCCGACGACGGTGCTGGTGCTCGGGCTGCTGGCCGGTGTCAGCGCCGGAGTCGCGGCCAATACGGGGCATGTCCTGCTGGACCAGGAGTCCGAGGAGTCCCGCACCGCCCGTACGACCGAGCATCTGCAGGCCGTCGTCCGGCTCTCCATCGCGCTGGCCGCCATCGTCGCGCCGCTGCTCGCGGCCGTCATCGGCCCGCACCACCTCGGCGACGGGGCCTTCAACTTCGCGTACGGCGGCGCCGCCTACACCCTGATGCTGACCGGTGCGCTGCTGCTGCCGGTCGCCGCGCTGGTGCTCGGCAAGGCCGATGACCGGCAGGGTGTACCGCTGCGGCGTGACCTGCGGGAGGCGCTGCGCGGCGGCGACCCGGTGCAGGCCCCCGCCCCCACCGGCTTCTTCATCGCCCTGGAGGGCGGCGACGGCGCCGGCAAGTCCACCCAGGTCGAGGCGCTGGCGGAGTGGATTCGCGGCAAGGGCCACGAGGTCGTGGTGACCCGCGAGCCGGGCGCCACCGCCATCGGCAAGCGGCTGCGATCGATCATCCTCGACGTCTCGACGTCCGGACTCTCGGACCGCGCCGAGGCGCTGATGTTCGCCGCCGACCGCGCCGAGCACGTCAACAGCGTCATCCGGCCCGCCCTGGAGCGCGGCGCGGTCGTCATCACCGACCGGTACACCGACTCCTCCGTCGCGTACCAGGGCGCCGGGCGCAACCTCGCCCCCACGGAGATCGCCCGGATCTCGCGCTGGGCCACCGACGGCCTGGTGCCGCATCTGACGGTGCTGCTCGACGTCTCCCCGGAGACCGCACGGGAGCGCTTCACCGAGGCACCGGACCGGCTGGAGTCCGAGCCCGCCGCCTTCCACCAGCGGGTACGGTCCGGCTTCCTCACCCTGGCCGCCGCCGACCCCGCGCGCTATCTGGTCGTTGACGCCGGCCAGGAACCGGAAGCCGTCACCACCGTCGTACGGCACCGCCTCGACCAGGTGCTCCCGCTGTCCGAGACCGAACTCCAGGCACAGGCCGAGGCCCGTAAGGCGGCCGAGGAGGAGGCCCGCCGCAAGGCCGAGGAGGAGGCCGCGCGCAAGGCGGAGGAGGAGCGCCTGGAGCAGGAGCGCCAGGAGCAGCTCGCCAAGCTGCGCGCCGAGGAGGAGGAGCGCAAGCGCCGCGAGGCAGAGGAGGCGCGGGCACGCGAGGAGGCCCGGCAGGCCGAGGAGGCCCGTAAGCGCGCCGAGGAGGCCCGGCTGGCCGCGGAGGCGGAGCGCGCCCGCCGCGAGGCGGAGGAACGCGCCCGCCAGGCCGAGCAGGAGCGGCTGCGCCAGCAGCACGAGGAGGAGGCGCGGCTCCGTAAGGAGGCCGAGGAGCGCCGCCTGGAGAAGCAGCGCAAGGCCGAGGCGGCACTGGTGCGCGCCGAGGAGGCGCGGAAGGCGGCGGCCGAGGCGGCTGCTGCGGCGGAGGCCAAGGCCGCGGCCGAGGCGGCGGAGGCGGCCGACGCGCCCACGGCGGAGACCTACGTCGCCGACCTGCGGAAGCGGCTCGGCGAGAGCGCGCCCGAGGATGACGCCCCGTCCTCCGGTTCCGGCTCGGACAGCGAGCGGACCGAGGAGTCGCTGCCGCGGCCTACGGCACCGGACAACGGCGACCGCGCGGCGGACGAGACCGCGGTGCTGCCGTCGGTGCAGGACACGCAGGACCCCTGGCGCGGCCTGGACACCGGCGCGGACGCGGAGCAGACCGCCGTGCTGCCGCCCGTACGGGGCGAGGACCCGCGCGGTGGGGACCAGCGGAGCGGCGATCCCGCCGACCGGGTGCCGCCGTGGATGTTCCGCAAGGAGACGCCGGAGGCCTCCGGGAGGAACGGCGCGGCGTCCGTGCCCGCGGAGTCGCGCACCGAGCGCACCCGCGAACTCCCGCAGATCGACCCGGTGACCGGCCACCCCGTGGAGCCCCCGCAGCGCCGCCGCCCCGAATGGGCGGAGGAGACCCCGCTGGACGATCTGCCCACGCTCGCCGACGAACTCCTCGGTTCGCACGACGACGAGGACGCGGACGGCGGCCGGGGCGGGAACGGCCGTCGCGGCGGCCGGGGACGGCGCTAGCGCAGGCCGCGACACCTCGTACGACCGGCCGTGGCCGCAGCGGACATGCTGCGGCCACGGCCGTTTTCCGCCCCCGGAGCGGGCCGTCCGGCCGCCCCGCGCCGGCTTCCGGATTCGTTTGTCAGTGGGTTGCACCACAATGGGTCGGGCGCGGAGCACTGCGCGGTGCGCAGGGCCGGACGCACCCGCCCTCCGCGGCGGCACGGGCAGGACGGCACGGAAGGAACGGCGGACAGCGATGGCGGTATGGGACGACGTGGTCGGCCAGGAGCGGGTGACGGCGACGCTGGCCGCGGCCGCGCGCGATGCGGACGCCCTCGTCACCGCGCAGCAGACGGGGCAGGAGCCGGCGCCCGGCGAGCGCGCGGACGACGGCGGCACCTCCCAGATGACGCACGCCTGGCTGTTCACGGGTCCGCCCGGCTCCGGCCGGGCCACCGCGGCCCGCGCCTTCGCCGCCGCCCTCCAGTGCGTCAGCCCGGACCGTGCCCTCGGCGGCGCCCCCGGCTGCGGCTTCTGCGACGGCTGCCACACGGCCCTCATCGGCACCCACGCCGACGTCGAGATCGTCCGTACGGACCTGCTGTCCATCGGCGTCAAGGAGACCCGTGACCTGGTCCGCCGGTCCTCGCTCTCCCCGTCCGGCGGCCGCTGGCAGGTGATCGTCCTGGAGGACGCCGACCGCCTCACCGAAGGCGCCGGCAACGTCCTCCTCAAGGCCGTCGAGGAGCCCGCGCCCCGTACGGTCTGGCTGCTCTGCACCCCCTCCGTGGAGGACGTCCTCCCCACCATCCGCTCACGCTGCCGCCTGCTCTCGCTGCGGACGCCGCCGGTCGACGCGGTCGCCGACGTCCTCGTCCGGCGGGACGGCATCGAGCCGGAGGCCGCCGCCAGGGCCGCCCGCGCCACCCAGGGGCACATCGACCGGGCCCGCCGCCTCGCCACCGACGAGCGCGCCCGGTCCCGCCGGGCGGCCGTCCTCAAACTCCCGCTCCGCGTCGACGACATCGGCGGCTGCCTCAAGGCCGCCCAGGAGCTGATCGACGCCGCGGGGGAGGACGCCAAGCAGGTCGCCGAGGAGGTCGACACCAAGGAGACCGAGGAACTGCGCGCCGCGCTCGGCGCCGCGGCCGGCACCGGCGGACGCCTGCCACGCGGCACGGCCGGCGCCATGAAGGAACTCCAGGACAAGCAGAAGCGCCGCTCGACCCGTACCCAGCGCGACAGCCTCGACCTGGCCCTGGTCGACCTCACCGGCTTCTACCGCGACGTCCTCGCCCTCCAGATGGGCGCGTCCGTCCCCCTCGCCAACGACGAGGTACGCGACAGCGTCCAGCGCATCGCCACCGCCTCCACCCCCGAGCGCACCCTCCGCCGCATAGAAGCCGTCATCGCCTGCCGCGAGGCCCTGGACCGCAACGTGGCCCCCCTCCTCGCGGTCGAGGCGATGACGGTGGCCCTCCGGGCCGGCTGACCCCTCCCGCCCGGGGCGACCCGCCGCTCTCCGCGGCACCGGCCCGTTATCCACAGGAGCCGCAGACAGCACGCTCTTACCTGGATACTCTCCGTGGGCGGGCCGTCACCCGTCGCCCCCCGCTCTCCACCTCCAGGGCCAACGCTCGCCCCCCCGGTAGGCCACCGCCCACCCCGCCCTCCACCTCCAGGGACCGACACCGCGCTCCACTCCACTCCCCTTCACGGCACTCCACGCTCCAGGGACCGAGACCAAGGGACCGCCCATGGCCACCAGCCGCCTGCTCCGCACCTCTGCCGCACTCCTCGCGGCCACCGCTCTGCTGATCTCCGGCTGCTCCTCGGGGAGTTCGTCCCCCGGCGGTGAGGCGTCCCCGAGCGCCAGAACGGAGGCCGGCGCCCAGCGCCCCGCCGAGGACGCCTCCCTCGCGCCCCTGCCGGCCGCCACCCCGTCCGGTCTGCGGCCGTATTACGACCAGAAGCTGAACTGGCATCCCTGTGGGGTGGCGGATTTCGAGTGCGCGACGATGAAGGCACCCCTCGACTACGCCAAGCCCAGCGCGGACACCGACCTCAAGCTCGCGGTGGCCCGTAAGAAGGCCACCGGCCCCGGCAGCAGGATCGGCTCCCTCCAGGTCAATCCGGGCGGTCCCGGCGGTTCGGCGATCGACTACCTCCAGCAGTACGCGCCCCAGCCCGCCGCGGTCCGCGCCCGCTACGACATGGTGGCGATGGACCCGCGCGGCGTGGCCCGCAGCGCACCGGTCGAGTGCCTCACCGACAAGCAGATGGACCGCTACACCCAGACCGACGTGACCCCCGACTCACCGGCCGAGGTCAACAAGCTCATCAGCGCCTACCGCAGCTTCGCCAAGGGCTGCGCCTCCCGCGCCGGCAAGCTGCTCCAGCACGTCTCCACCATCGAGGCCGCCCGCGACATGGACGTGCTGCGCGCCGTCCTGGACGACGACAAGCTCAACTTCGTGGGCGCCTCCTACGGCACCTTCCTCGGCGCGACCTACGCCGGCCTCTACCCCTCCCGCGTCGGCCGCATGGTCCTGGACGGCGCCATGAACCCGGTGCTCGACTCCCGCACCGTCAACGTCGACCAGACCGCCGGCTTCAACACCGCCTTCCGGGCGTTCGCCGCGGACTGCATCAAGCACAAGGACTGCCCGCTCGGCACCAAGAGCGTCGACGACGCCGGCCGGCAGCTCTCCGCCCTCTTCAAGAAGCTGGACGCCCATCCGGCGGCCACCGGCGAGGAGCGGAAGCTCACCGAATCCCTCGCCACCACGGGCGTCATCGCCGCCATGTACGACGAGCGCGCCTGGCCCGTCCTGCGCGACTACCTCGGCCAGGCCGAGGCCGGCAACGGCCGCGGGCTGCTCACCCTCTCCGACAGCTACTACGAGCGCGACCCGAACGGCACCTACGCCAACCAGATGTACGCCAACCCCGCCGTCAACTGCCTCGACCTCGCCTCCGCCTTCAACGGCCCCGGCCAGGTCCGCGCCGCCCTGCCCAGCTTCCGCAAGGCCTCCCCGGTCTTCGGCGAGAACTTCGCCTGGGCCGCCCTGAACTGCGCGTACTGGCCGGTCAAGCCCACCGGCACGACCCACCGCATCGAGGCCAAGGGCGCCGCCCCGATCCTCGTCGTCGGCACCACCCGCGACCCGGCCACCCCGTACACCTGGGCCAAGGCCCTCGCCGCCCAGCTCTCCAGCGCCACCCTCCTGACCTACGACGGCGACGGCCACACCGCCTACGGCCGCGGCAGCACCTGCATCGACCGAGCGATCAACAACTACCTCCTCAAGGGCACCGTCCCCCCAAAGGGCACCCACTGCAAGTGACCCACACCACACCTACCCCCTCCCGCCCCACCGCCCCCTGACCAGCCCCTCAACCGGTTACAGAGCACCCCTCCACAATGTGTAGACTGGGCCGCGCACCAAGCCGCCTTAGCTCAGTTGGCCAGAGCAACGCACTCGTAATGCGTAGGTCTCGGGTTCGAATCCCGAAGGCGGCTCAGAGGAGAAACCCCAGGTCAGGTAGTTGTTGACCTGGGGTTTTCTGTTGCTTGGGGTGGGGCGCCACGGGGCTGGGGGCTTGGGGTGGCTTGCGTGAGCGCCGCGGGCGTCGTCGGCTCATGGCGAGTGACGCACACATTGGTCGTCGGTGTGCCCCTTGGCTCGTCAGGCATGTCGTCGCAGAGCGGCGTCCTTGCCGCGCCGGGAACTGCCAGGAGAGCTGCCCTTCGCTGACCGTGCGCCGCACCAGCAGCACCCGTTCTTCGTGCACCACGATGGCGGCGTCGACCTCGCACGGCTCATCGGCCGTCTGCCGTGTCATGTCATCGCCCACCACAGGCCGGAAGAGCCAGTTCTTGTTGGCGTCGGCCACTCGCCAAGGAGGTTCAGTGTCGTCTTCCGTGCCCACTACTGTCCCCTTCGACTTGCGAGTTGAGTCGATCGACGAGGTGCTCGAGGAGGTCGAGCTCTGGCTCCGGACGCAGTTGGACCGGGGCACTGGTGCGCAAGCGCCGGTCGCTCGGTGCTCGTACGAGTCGGGGCACGTGGGTACGGATGGAGCGGTGCAGGCTGCAGAAGATTGGAAGTCAGGGCTGGAACGGGACCAAGTGTGCGGCTGTGTTGGCGGGTGTCGCGCAGCCTCAGTGGTATCGGGCGGTTGTCTGGCGTCAACCGGGCAATGCTGTGATGTGGCGGGCCGACGAGACCGAAACCGGCACGCAGGATGGCGACGCAGATCGCGGAGCACCTTCAGAGGGGCTGACGGGCTGTTCGCCCGCGGAGGAGCCGGTGGTACGTGAGGAGCGTGTCGGTGGTGGCCTCGTGGCGCAGGGCAGCGATCAGTTCTCGCAGGTGGGAAGGGGGCCATACCGGCCGTACCGACGCCGCCCCCCTTCCCACCCGGGGTAGCTGACTAGCGGTGCGGAACGCAGCCTGCCTGGGTGAGGGGGCTTCAGAAAAGGGAGTCCTCAGACTTATTCGGCTTCACCAGAGAGCAGCATTCTGCGGCAATTCGCGGCCATTCGGTCAGGACCTCCTGGCCGACTACGAGCTCGTCCAGAAGCCCGGAATAGAGTAGATCAACTGCGCGGCGAATGTCCGACTTCCTGCTGTTCCACTGTTCTCGGCCATCCATGATCGCATAATGATTGACATGGTGGCCGGACTCTTTCTCGAACATTCGAAGTTCGAGTCCAACGAGATGGAGTTCATAGATCGCGTCCGACATCTTAGATCCGCCGCCGGTCTTCCCCCAGTATTCCTTGATCTCCCAGATAGCGACGGGGTTGAGGAGATCGGGAATGGCTCCGTCCAGACGGCGGGGCGATACCCAGATACCTTGATCTGAGATCAAGGCGGCCCTGCTCTGGGGATTCGTGTTGACTGAGATATCGCTTTTCTTGCACTCGCGATAGACGATTGCATCGACGGTATTCACAAGGACTTTGGAGGAGCGATGGTACCCCTCCAGCTTGACTCCGTAGCTCTGCGAAACCTGATTGGATATGCTGCGGTAGTCAGATTCCGCCTCTTCCTCTGTGCGCATGAGAGAAAGGGCGGCATCGGATACTTCCCGTCGTTTGCTCCAGTACGCTGAAAGCCTGTCCAGGACGCTTTCATGGGCCTTCAGGTAGCTGACCAGTCCATCCGCGACGGGGGTCCCGATTGACTGCAAGACAGAAATAATCTCACGCGGGGCTATGGTGGACGCATATTTGCCGCGCTGAGTTACCTTCTGATCGGCGAGCATGCGTACGACATGCCAGAATGGATCGTCCCAGCGTGCTGCAGCGAATCCCGGCTCGCGTTTCACTTACTTGTGCCCCCGCTGTCCATCAGTAGCTCTTCCGGAGATACGTCGAGTGCGTGCGCGAGTCGGTGGATGTTGATGAGGCTAATATTTCGCTCACCGCGCTCCACGCTTCCGATATAGGTACGGTGCAGGTGAGCAATTTCAGCGAGCTTTTCCTGTGAAAATCCTCTCGTCTCGCGGAGTTCCCTCACCCGCAAGCCGAACTTGACCAAGACTGCACGATCATCCACAAAACCTGTACACTGCCCGTCGTGACGACGATGGGTCTACAGACTATGAGTAGCAATCGGCTGGGTGCGGGCAAGTCCTTCCTCAAATGGGCCGGCGGCAAGACCAGGTATGCCGATCAGCTGGCTGCTCTCGCTCCGTCCTCATATGGCCGGTATTTCGAGCCATTCATGGGCAGTGCCGCACTCTTCTTCGAGCTGGGCCCATCGAGTGCGTCGCTCTCCGACGCGAACCTTGAACTGGTGATTTGCTTCCAGCAGGTAGCCGAGAATCCTGAGAAGGTAATGGCCCTCCTGGATGGCATGCCGAATAATCGCGAGTTTTATAATCAAGAGCGCGCCAGGGAGGTGGAATCCCTTTCGGATCTCGAGCGCGCGGCCCGCGTGATTTATCTCAATAAGACGGGGTTTCGTGGGTTGTGGAGAGTTAACCGAAAGGGCGGGTTCAACGTTCCGTATGGCGCATACGATCGCCCGTACTACAACCGGGCGACTCTTCTGGCGGCCTCTGCCGCCTTGCAAGATGTTGAGATTCAGTACCGTGACTTTGCTGCAGCCCTCAAAGAGGCGAAAGCCGGTGACTGGGTTTATCTTGACCCTCCGTATATCCCCCTGGGTGGTTTCTCCGATTTCAAGCGTTATACGCCGGATCAATTCGGAGAAGAGGATCAGCGTCGCTTGGCGGCTGCCATGTCCGAAGCTGGTGAGCGTGGCGTCTATGTGACGATGTCGAACAGCGACACTCCGCTCGGGCGTGAGATCTTTTCTGATTTCTCTGTGGTGCGAATGGCTACCCGGAGGGATATCAATCTGCAGTCCAAGAGTCGGGGGAGTTGGGACTTGGTGTTTACCAACTACTCCTGCGCGCTTCCGGAGAAGGTCGAGCAAGCCCGCGAATCAAAGTCGGAAGATTCGGGCGACGAGCTGGCATTGTTTCCCAGGCTGGAGGGGCCGGTCGGCGGGCCTGTGCCAGCAGAAGTGCGGGCCTGGGCGCGCGGGGCAGGGCTGGACGTCTCTGCGCGTGGACGCATTCGCCCTGAAATTATCGCTGCGTGGCGTGAGGCCCAATCCGGCGAAGAGGCGTCCCAGTAGCCATTCAAGCTGATTCCTGTCCCCGTGAGGGCTTCTACGTCGACCTTCGCGTGAAACCGAGGCGACTGTCGACTCGGCAGAGGATCGGCTTCGGGAGTGGCGTGCAGGCTGCAAGACCGTCTGAAGCCGGGTGTCTGACAGCCCGGAGCCTGCGCGAGGGGACGGGGCAGTAGCCGTTGGGCCGACTGTCCGCATGGTGGTCCTCGGAAAGGGGTGGTCGTTTTGCGCGTTACGATCCCGAGATGGCGGCCAGGTTGGAAGCAGCGGGAATTGCGGAGGCGGCGCGGCGGCTGGGGGCGGTGGTGCGGCGTACCGCGTTGGAGGAGAACTCACGGCTGTCGGGGCTGGTCGGGAGCCGGGTTCTGCTGAAGCGGGAAGACAGCCAGGTGTGCCGTTCGTACAAGGTGCGGGGCGCGTTCAATCTGATTTCCTCGCTCACGGATGAGGAGCGGCGGCGCGGTGTCGTCTGCGCCAGTGCGGGCAACCACGGCCAGGGGGTCGCCTTCGCGTGCAGCCGGCTGGGTATACGGGGCCGGGTGTTCGTGCCGTCCAATACTCCGCGGCAGAAGCGGGAGCGCATCGCGGCGTTCGGTGGTGACGCCGTCGAGCTGGTCGTCGTCGGCAGTACGTATGACGAGGCGAGTGCCGCCGCGCACTGGGACAGTGAGGACACCGGCGCGGTGTACGTCCATCCCTTCGACGACGTGCGGACCATGGCGGGGCAGGGCACGGTCGCGCAGGAGATCACGGAGCAGGCCGACGGCGGCCTGGACACCGTGGTGGTGCCGGTCGGGGGCGGCGGCCTGATCAGCGGGATCGCGGTGTGGCTGCGGGAGCACTCGCCGGGCACCCGGATCGTCGGTGCCGAGCCGGCCGGTGCCGCGAGTATGCGGGCCGCGCTGGAGAACGGTGGGCCGGTGGCGCTGCCCCAGCTTGATTCCTTTGTCGACGGGGCGGCCGTGGGAAAGGTGGGCGAGACGGCGTTTCCGCTGGTCAAGGAGCTGGTGGATGAGGTCGTCGCGGTGGACGAGGGGGCGCTGTGCACCGAGATGCTCGATCTCTACCAGACCGACGGCATCATCGCCGAACCTGCGGGCGCGCTGGCGAGTGCGGCGGCCCGGCAGGTTCTGCCGGGGACGGGGCCGGGCACCGCGGTGTGCATCGTCTCCGGTGGCAACAATGACGTGAGCCGGTACGCCGAGGTGGTGGAGCGGTCCCTGGTGCATGTGGGGCTGCGGCACTACTTCCTGGTGACGTTCCCGCAACAGCCGGGCGCGCTGCGGCATTTCCTCGACGATGTGCTGGCCAAGGGGGAGGACATCGTCGCCTTCGAGTACGTCAAGAAGAACAACCGGGAAACCGGTCCGGCCCTTGTGGGCATCGAACTGGAGCGTCCTCAGGACCTCGACAGTCTGTTGCGGCGTATGCAGGACAGCCCTTTGCTGATCGATCGCATTTCGCCGGGATCTCCCTGGTTCTCCTTCTTGCTGTGAGAGGGGGCGGGCATGCGGCCGGCGGATCTCGGGCGGGAGTACGGGGTTTCGGCGCAGGCGGTGCGTGACTACGAGCGGGACGGGTTTCTGCCGGCCGCTGAGCGCAGCCGTAGCGGATACCGGATCTACACCGAGGTGCATGCGGCGGCGCTTCGCGCCTACCTCTCGCTGGTTGCGGGGTACGGGCACGCGGAGAGCGGGCGGATCATGAACGCGGTGCACGCGGGCGAGGTGGGGGAGGCGCTGGCGCTCATCGATCGTGGGCACGGGCGGCTGCTCCGTGAGCGGGAGACCTTCGACGGGGTGCGGAGCGCGGTGGAGCGGCTGGTGGGGGAGGCCGGTGCCGCTCCGGCCCCCGCGGCGGACCGTGAGCCGCTGACCGTCGGGGGGCTTGCCCGGCGGCTTGAGGTCACCACGGCGACCCTGCGCAACTGGGAGGAGGCCGGCATCGTCACCCCGGGGCGGGACCCCGCCACCGGATACCGCCTCTTCGGCGCCGACGACATCCGGGACGCCGAACTCGCGCACCTTCTCCGGCGCGGGGGCTATCCGCTGGACCGCATCGCGGGTGTGGTGCGGCAGATCCGTACGGCCGGCGGCACCGGCATCCTGGCCGCGGTCCTGGACGACTGGCGGCGCCGGCTCACCGCGCGGGGCCTGGCCATGCTCGACGCGTCCGCCCAGCTCAGCCACTATCTGCGGCTGAGTGAGGCCGTCGCGCCGGAGTAGCGCGGGGTGGAGGGGGCTTGCTCGCGGCCCGTTTTCGGTGGAGACGCCAGGGCATGGCCGTGCCCTCGACAGCCCCGTGCCGGTGGTGTCCTAGCCGCTCTTCGTCGGCCCCACCGGCGGTATGGAGATCAGGGGTTTGTAGTGGCCCTTGGGGTGGGGTTCGCCGATGGGGTGGTTGTCGGCTTCCACCCAGGCGTGGGCGGCGAAGGGGTGGGTGCGGACGCCGGTGCACCAGGTGGGCCAGGAGCCGCGGGCGCGGCAGAGGAGGGCGGTGGCGATGGAGCGCTGCAGGCAGCCCTGGCCGGCGCAGCGCAGGCTGACCGAGACGACGGCCTCGCGGGCGGCGAGTGCCTGGTCGGCGGTGGCCGGGCGGGCGCCGCGGCGGGTGAACTCCAGGACCTTGCGCAGCCGGGCGGGCTTGGCCTTGGCCAGCAGCCGGGCGATGCCGACGGCCAGCAGGGGCAGGAGGCGGCGGTGCAGCGGCAGTCTGCGGCGCTCGGACAGGGCGACGGGCAGGCTCATGCGATCACCAGTCGGGCGGCGCGGAGTTGTTCGATCACCGCGGTCACGTCGAGCTCGGCCCGGTGGGGGTCGATCCGGTGGCGGTCCGCGACGTCGGCGGCGATGCGGGCGGTGTCGTGGCCGTCGAGAAGTTGGCGCAGGACCTGGCCGCCGGTGGTGTTGAGCTGCCAGTAGCGGCCGGTGCGTTCGTTGAGCAGGACGGTGCCGTCGTCGGTGTCGGTGGCGACCACGTCAGGGTGAAGACGTACGGACATCGTCGGACCTCCAGGCAGGGGTGGGGCGGGTGGCGGCGCGGAGCCAGAGTTCGCAGCCGATCAGGGGCTCCAGGGCGATGCCCATGGCGTTGTCGGCCTGGGGGGAGAGCAGCTGGGTGCGCAGCTTCCCGGGGTCGATCAGGCCGTGGGCGGCCAGGGTGGAGTCGGTGAACAGGTCGAGGATCGCGGGGAGGTTGCGGCGCAGGCCCGTACTGGCCTCCTCGCTGAACTCGCCCTTGGTGGAGCGGCCCAGCACGTGCGCGGGGACGATGCCGCGCATCGCGTCGGCCAGCAGCGGCTTGTAGCGCCACGGGCCGGCGTGCGCGTCCACCCGTACGCCGAGGACGGCTTCGACGACCCGGTCGTCGTAGAACGGCGAGTCGAGCTGTACGCCCGCCCCGGCGAACGGGCGGGCCAGCAGGCGGTACCAGGGTGCGCTGGTGCGCAGCGCGACCAGGGACTGGTGCTGGCCCAGGTCGGTGGAGAGCGGCCGGGACCGGTCGGCCGCTTGCCGGAGTGCCGCGCGGGCCGCGTCGGTGGCGGCGCCGGTGGCCCAGGACGGTGCGCGCAGCGGCCACAGGCCCCAGCCGAGGCTGGGCCGGCGCCTGCGCAGCGGCGGGTCGGTGAGGTGCTCGGCCTGGGCGCGCCACCACGCCGCCTCGTCTCCGGGGCGGGTCAGCGCGGCCAGGGTGTGCAGCACGGGCCAGCGCCTGAGGGCGGCGTAGCCGCGGACGTGCCGCAGCGCGGTCAGCGGGCGGCGGCGGAGCAGCGGGTGCAGATAGCCGGGGAACGGGGTGAACAGCTCGTCCCCGCCGTGGCCGGCCAGATGCCGGCGGGCGCCGCGGTCCGCGAGCAGGCGGGCGGTGTGGCGGGTGCGGGCCGCGGTCCGGACGAACGGGTACGGCTCCTCGGTGTCCATGAGGGAGTCCGGATCGGCGTACAGCGGCGGGAGTTCGCCGGGCGGCACGACGAGGTGTTCGGCGCGGTCGAGGGCGCCGATGGACCGGGCGGCGAAGGCGGCGTCGTCGTTGCCCGCCTCGGCCTCGCCCCAGCGGAACGTCAGCAGCTCCGGGGTGTTCCGGGCGGCGAGGAAGCAGAGGGAGGTGGAGTCCATGCCGCCGGACAGGTCGCTGCTCAGCCGGCCCTCGGCGGGCGCCCGGTCGTGCAGCGCCGCGGTGAGCGCCGCCCGAACGGCCTCCGCCCCGGCCGTCAGCGGCTGTTCGGGCGCGGGCGGCCGCCACCAGGGCAGCGCGCGGGCCCGTTCGCGGTCCCAGACCAGGCAGTGGTCCGGCTCCAGTGGCGTGATGCCGGTCCACAGGGGCCGGTCGGCCAGCGGGGACGGGACGAGTCCCCCGCAGGCGACGCGTACGGCCAGGGCTTCGGTGTCGACCCCGGCGCCGGTCATCGCGGCGAGCACATCGGCCCGGTCCGCGGCGATGTCGGCCCCGTGCAGCCGGGTGTGGAACACCCGGCGCAGGCCGGTCAGGCTGCCCTGGACGCGTACCTGTCCGCCGGCCGAGACCACCACATGGCAGGCGCCCGGCAGGGACGCGGCCAGCGCGTCCACGTCGGCCACCGTCCGTACCCGCGCGGTGAGTTCGGACCACCGGGCGGCGGTGACCGGGCAGACCCCGATCACCGCCACCCGCACCGGGCCCGCCGTGGTCACCCGGATCTCTCCGGGGGACCACCGGCCCACCAGCCACGGCCGCCCCGAGGCGTGCTCAAGCACCCGGGGCGTCGCCCAGGGCGCCGCCGCGCGCGCCTCGTCTGCGGCCGCCGTGTCCGGCAGCACCACGAACCCGGCACCGGTCATCTACGCACACTCCCGAGAGTGGTCAGGGAAAGGGACGGTCAGCCGCCGTAGTGGCCGAAGATGTCCTTGCCCCAGCCGATGAAGCCCAGCGTGTCCTCGTTGAACTCGCCGACCTCGACCAGCATCGGGGGTGCGTAGGGCTCCACGGTGGACAGCTCGTTCTGCTCTTCCATCACAGCCTCCTTCGGTAAAGCAGGTGGACATCCGGCCACCTGCGGCAAGTGGACACCGTCGCCGGTCACTTGATCAAACTATTTATCGATCTCGGTACGGGTGTCCGTGCGTGTCCCGCTTTGGGCGGGGTGCGACGTGTGAGCGACCGTCAGGGTGGCTGAGTCCCGTGGTGAGGTGAACGGGCGGTCTCCGGACGGGAGTTGGGGATGGGTGTCCTCGCTGGTGGCGTGAGGTCCTGGCGGGCGTGGAGGTTCGGGGGTGAGGAACTCCTCCAGCCCGTCGAGCAGTTCCTCCGGGTCGCGCAGGCCGGTGCCGACGCAGTCCACCAGCAACTGCGCCTGACGGAAGGCGTCGGTGATGCCGCGCGCGGTGATGGAGTCCTTGTGGTGGCGTTGTTCCCGGCCGCTCCGGGGAGCCGGCGGTGTCCTGATACGGCGTCGACGGGGGCGTCCGCTACCGTCTCCGGCCGAGTCCGGCCCCGGTCGTACCTCCCCCGTGCCGTATCTCCCGAAGGGTTGAACATGACTGTTTCCCGCGCCGCGAGGGGGCCGCACAGCGCCCTCGGCCCGGAGTGGTTCCGCCGGCCCCGGCCGGTGCCCGAGCCCCGGCTGCGGCTGGTCTGCTTTCCGCACGCGGGCGGCGCGGCCAGCTTCTTCCGTGACTGGCCGCGGTGGCTGCCGGCGGACGTCGAACTGGCCGCGGTCTGCTATCCCGGCCGGGAGGACCGGATCGGGCTGCCCGCCGTCGAGGTGATGGACGAGCTGGCCGACCGGATCGCCGAGGCTCTGGTGCCCGCCCTGGACCGGCCGCTCGCCTTCTTCGGGCACAGCATGGGCGCCTCGGTCGCGCACGAGGTGGCGATGCGGATCGAGCGGCGCCACGGGCGGGTGCTGCGCCGGCTGGTGGTCTCCAGCCGCAGCGCCCCGTCCCGGCTGCGGCCCTCCGGGCTCTCCCGGGCGAGCGACGAGGTGCTGGTGCGCGATGTGCGGGAGCTGGGCGGGACGTTCTCCGCCGCCCTCGACCACCCCGATCTGCGGGAGCTGCTGCTGCCCACCATCCGCGCCGACTACCGGCTGATCGACGACTACCGGCCGGCCGAGCCGTCGCCCCGGATCGCGGTGCCGGTGAGCGCCCTGCTCGGCGACCGTGACCCGCATGTCGAGGAGGCGGACATGCGGGCCTGGGCCGAGGTGACCGAGGGGGACTTCGGGCTCCGGGTGCTGCCCGGGGACCACTTCTACCTGCTGGAACAGGCGCCCTCTCTGGTGACCGAGCTGGGCAGGCTGCTCACCAGCGGCTGACGGGCCGGCGGACCGGCCGGGAACCGGACGGCGAGGGTGCGCAGCGCGTCCACCGTCCGGTTCCCGGCCGGGCCGTAGCGCCCCGTCAACTCCCGGGACACCAGGTGGAACTCGGTGCGGCCGAGCACCACACCTCAGCCTTCCCCGATACCGCCCGCGTAACGGACCGCAGGGTTTCCCGCGCACCACCGGGAAAACCAGGACTGGGTGTGACAGCGGGCCGGTTGACCCTCCGCGGCCCGTCCCACGGGACCGTCCGCACCGCCCTCCGGGCCGCCGGCGCGCCCCGCGGCGGGTAGCCGACCCCCTACCTGAGAGCTACCGCGAAGTCCGTTCCGCAGTGTGATTCCTCCCGCCGCCCGCGTCATTAACCTCGGCTTCCAGTTCCCCGAACGGACAGGAAGGAAGGCCGGCGAATGCGCGCGGCACGTCTCAGGCGTGGGCTGGCGATGGCCCTCACCGCATGCTCCATCGTGGTGACGGTCGCCGCCGCGGCACGCTCCACGGTGCCGGGCACACCGACGCAGCCCATGCTGCCCGCCGTACGGGCGGACCAACTGGCCGCGCGGTACGCGGCGAACCACCGTTTCCTCACCGAGTCCGCGCGCGCGGCCCGCGCCATGGGCGACGACGGCCGGGCCGGGGTGCTCGCCCACATGGCGCGGAAGGACCGGCACTTCCTCTCGTTCAGCCCGCGCGGCGACGGCCAGGCCGTGGAGGTCCTGGGCGACCTCGCGCACGCCGACCGGATCGCGGTCGTGGTGCCCGGCTCGGACACCACCGTCGACACCTTCGACAAACTGGGCACCGTCCACGCGTCGTTGAACGGCGGCGCCCGCGCGCTGCACACTGAGATGCGCAGGCTCCAGCCGGACCGGAGGACCGCCGTGGTGGCCTGGTACGGCTACCCGGCGCCGCGCACCATGAGCCGGGACATCGTGTCCACCGACCGGGCGCTGGACGGCGGCCGCCGCCTCGCCGGACTGCTCGGTGACCTGCGGACGGTGAACCCCGCCCCCGTGGCGGTGCTCTGCCACTCCTACGGTTCCGTGGTGTGCGCCACCGCCCTGCGCCGCATGGACGCGCGCGACGAGTCCGCCCTCGCGGACGTGGTGCTCTTCGGCAGCCCGGGAACGGGCGTGCGCTCCCGGGCCGAACTGCGCACCCACGTCCCGGTGTGGGCGGGCCGCGGCGCCACCGACTGGATCGAGGGCGTCCCGCACGTCAGCCTCGATCTGCTGGGCGAGCAGGTCGGGTTCGGCACCGACCCCGTCACCCCCGCGTTCGGCGCGCGGATCTTCCCCGCGGGCCCCGGCAGCCACAGCGACTACCTCCGCCCCGGCGGACCGGCGCTGCGCGCCATATCCCTGATCGCGCTCGGCCGGGGCACGGAGGTCTCCGGTGACTGATCTGGAACTGCGCCCGGCTCCCGTCCGGCGGCCGCCGCTCCCCGTCCCGCCGCCTCCCCGCCCCGCCCGGCGCACCCCCTGGCAGGCCCTGCACGCGGCGGTGCTGCGCCTGGACGCGTCGACCCCGGCGGAGCGGGACCGGGCGGCGGACGTGCTGCGCGCGCTGGCCCTCGTGGCCGTGGTCCTGGGCCACTGGCTGGTGAGCGGCGTCGTCCTCCAGGCCGGCGGCCACCTGGCCGGCGACAGCCCGCTGCGGGACCGGCCCGGACTCGCCCCGGTGACCTGGGTGCTCCAGCCGCTGGCCGTGTTCTTCCTGGTGGGCGGCCGGGTCAGCGCCCAGGGCTACCGCGTGGCGCGGGCCCGCGGCATCGGCTACCAGGCCTGGCTGACCCGGCGGCTGGGCCGGCTCCTGCGCCCGGCGACGGCCTTCGCCCTCACCTGGGGGCTCGTCTGGCTGGGCCTGGTGCTCGCCGGCACCGCCCACGAGACGATCCACACGCTGATGTGGCTGGCGTACTCGCCCCTGTGGTTCCTCGGCGTCTACGCGCTGCTGATCGCGGCAACTCCCCTGGTGCACCGGGCCCCGGCCCGCGTCGCGGTGGCGGCCTGCCTCGTCGTGGCCGCGCTGGACGCCGGCCGCGCGCTGTCCCCGGACAGCGGCTGGGCCGACGCCCTCCGCCTGCTGAACCTCCCGGCGGGCTGGCTCGTCCCGTACTGCCTCGGCGCGGTCTGGGCGGCCGGCGGATTCGCCCGCGGACGGCAGGCGGTGGCGCTGCTGCTCGGTGGTGCCGGTGCCATGGCGGCGCTGGTCCTCTGGGGCGGCTACCCCGCGGGCATGGCCGGCGCCCCCGGCGTCGCCCTGTCCAACCTCCACCCGCCCAGCCTCGCGCTGGTCGCCTTCGGCCTCGCGCAGTCGGGCGCGGCCCTGCTGCTGCGCGCCCCGCTGCGCCGCGCGGTCACCGCCCCGGCCCCCACGGGCCCCGTGGCGCACCAACTCCGCGCCACCCCGGCGCAGTTCCTCTGGGCGGCGGTGGCCCTGCTCAACCTCGCGGCCCTCACGGTCTTCCTCTGGCACCAGACCGCGATGCTCGTCACCACCGTCATCCCGCTGGGCCTCGGCCAGGTCCTCCCGGGCCTGCACACCAGCCCCGGCGCCCCGCTGTGGACCGCGGCGCGGTGCGGGTGGATTCCGGTGTTCGTCCTCGTCCTCGCCGTGCTGGCCACGGCCGTCCGGGACCGGGACGGTACCCGTGCGCAACGGAGCGATAACCGAACAATAACGTGATGTGAGAAGGTAGTTCGCCGCCGCGCTGACCGTAGAAGCAGCCCATGTTCGTCCGTACGTCCGCAGTACCCGCACTCGTCTCCCCTCCGGAGGATTGATGTCCACCCTCACGCTCGAATCGATAAGCACGCTCTACGCGAAGTACGCGGATGACCTGCGGGCGGTGCGCGACGCACAGCGGAAGTTCCTCCAGGACAACAAGGAGACGGTGAAGGCCCAGCTCGACGACTACGAGGCGGAGATCACCTACCTGCTGCTGCGTGACCTCCGGCCCGAGGTCGTCGTGGAGGTGGGCACCTTCCGCGGCTGGTCCACGACCTGGATTCTGAGCGCGCTGCGGGACAACGGCACCGGCCACCTCTACTCCTTCGACATCGTCGACAACGTCGTGAAGAACGTGCCGGCCGAACTCTCCGAGGGCCGCTGGACGTTCACCAAGGGCGATCTGCGGGACACCATCGCCAAGGTCCCGGCGGAGACCGACTACCTCTTCATCGACGCCGACCACGGCGCCCGCTTCGCGCGCTGGTACATCGACAACCTCTTCCCGGTGGTCCGCCCCGGGACCCCGACCAGCGTCCATGACGTCTTCCACGGCCGCCGCCCCAAGCCCATGAGCGAGGGCTCGGTGGTCATCAAGTGGCTGGCCGCCCAGAACGTCGAGTACTTCACCCCGTCCGTGGCGAAGGCCCCCGAGGTGACGGCGCGACTGGCCGAGGTGAAGAAGGAACTGAACCTCAGCGAGCCGGTCCGGGAGAGCCGCCACAACCCGATGATCTACTTCAACCTCCCCCAGGCCTGACCCCGTCGCGGCACACCGCGAGTCCCCCGTCTCGGCCGAGGCGGGGGACTTCGGTGTTCCGGGCGCCGGTTACGGCAGCTGACGCACGAAGGCGACGACGAGGAGCAGGCCGAGGGCGCAGGCCACGGCCGCGGTGGGCAGCGCCCAGGCGGGGCGGCGTTCACCGCGCAGCGGGGCCGTCGTATGGCGGTTGAGCCGGGTGACGCCGGTCAGTATGACCAGCGCGAGGGCGACACAGGGCAGCGAGACGGCGAAGTGCGCCAGCCAGGCACCGGCCAGGGACGGGCCGCCCCAGGAGTGGTCGTGCGGAGCCCGGTCGACGAACCCGTACAGCGGCCCCCGGGCGACCGCCAGGGCGAGCGCACCGGCCGGCAGCAGGGCGAGGACGCCGAGAAGTATGGTCAGCGCGCCGTGGAACACCAGCCGGGCGGCGCCCGGCGCGGGGGCGCCGAGCGGCAGCGGCCCGGCGCGCAGCCAGCGCCGCCGGGCGGCCTCCCGGCGACCGGCGAGGGTGGAGCAGACCGCGAGGGCACCGGCGGGGAACAGGGCCACCGCGAGACCGGCGTGCCGGGCCGCCTCGGCCAGCCGGGGCGGGGGGCCCGACACGCTGTCCGGACGCCGCACGCCGGCGGGGGATCGGTTCGTCATGCCGGGACCGTAGGTTCGCGCCGTGCCTGCCCGCGTCGCTCCCCTGCGGTGTCCCCGCACCCGTACCGCGGTAGGGCGTCGGGTACGGCCGTTCGGCCCACAGGGGCACGCAGTCCCGGGGCGCCGGGCCGCCCGGCATCCGGCACCCCGTGAGCTCTCCGTCAGGCGTCCGGCGCGAGCTCCAGGACGGCCAGGGCGCCCCCGTCCGGCGGGTTCTCATACGTCACCCGGGCACCCAGCACCCGCGCCTGCCCGTCGACGATGGTCAGGCCCAGACCGACCCCGGCACCCCGCTCCCGGGCGCCGGTACGGAAGCGCTGGGGGCCGTGCGTCAGCAGCTCGCCGGGGAAGCCGGGGCCGTGGTCGCGTACCCGCACCGCGGTCCCCGTCACCTCCAGGGTCACCGGCGGGGCGCCGTGCAGCCGGGCGTTGGCGACCAGGTTGGCCAGAATCCGCTCGACCCGGCGGTGGTCGGTCGTCACCACCGACTCGCCGTCCACCCGCACCTCGACGTCCCCGCCCGCCAGCGCGGCCGCCCGCCGCGCCAGGGCGCTCGGCAGCACCTCCTCGCACTGCGCCTGCTCGACGCCCGGCACATCGAGCCGGGCCACCTCCAGGACGTTCTCCACCACGCTGCGCAGGGTGTCCACCCCGCCGCTGACCAGCTCGGCCGGGCGGCCGGGCGGCAGCAGTCCGACGGCGGTCACCAGTCCGGCCACCGGGGTGCGGAGTTCATGGGCGATGTCGGCGGTGACCCGGCGCTCGGCCTCCAGGCGGGCGCTGAGCGCGTCGGCCATGGTGTTCACGGCGGCGCCGAGCCGGGCGATCTCGTCCTTGCCCCGGGGCCGCACCCGGTCCGTCAGATCGCCGTCCGCGATGCGCTGCGCGGTGCGCGCGGACGCGGTGATCCGCCGCCCCGCTCCCGCCGCGGCGACCACGCCCAGCACACAGCCCAGCGCGGTGACGGCCGCCCCGGAGCCGAGCAGCACCCGGTCGAGGTCGGCGAGGGCCCGGACCTGTGGTGCGTAGGAGCGCCGGACCGCGATGACCTCCCGGCCGCTGCGGGTGGCCGCCCACAGCACCGGGGCGGAGCCGTCGGCGTGCTGGAGGAAGGTGGCCCGCACGGGGCGGTCGGTGACGGTCCGGCGGAGCGCGCCGGGCAGCCCCCGCGGATTCACCAGGGCGCCGTTGTCGACCCCGGAGGCGTAGGCGCTCACCGCCTCGACGAGCCGGGCGTCGAGCGCGTGCGCCGCGTTCTTCCGCTGGTCCTCGGCGGTGAGCTGGTGCACCAGCAGCCCGATGAGGGTGGCGACGATGGCCGCGGTCGCGGCGATGACCAGGGCGGTCTTGGTACGGAGTCCCATGGCGGTCAGGGCGCGAGCTTGTAGCCGAACCCGCGGACGGTCACGATGCGGTCGTGGCCGATCTTGGTGCGCAGGCGGAGTACATGGACGTCGACGACCCGGGTGTCGCCACCGCAGGTGTAGTCCCACACCCGCTCCAGCAGGGTGACCCGCGACAGCACCACCCCGGGCTCGGCCGCGAACTCCAGCAGCAGCCGCCGCTCGGTGGGCGTGAGCCCGATCAGCCGGCCCGCCCGGCGGACCTTCAGGGAGGCGGTGTCCACCGTGAGGTCGCCGAAGCGCAGCACCGGGTCGTCCGCGCGCGGCGCGCGCCGGGCGGCGTCCGCGGCGCGCCGCAGCGCCGACCGTATCCGGGCGACCAGCACCGGGATGTCGTACGGCTTGGTGAGGTAGTCGTCGGCGCCCGCCTCCAGGCCGAGGACGACGTCCACCGGGTCGGTGCGCGCCGACACCATCAGCACCGGCAGCGGGCTCTCCGCCCGGAGGAGACGTACCAGCCCGACCCCGTCGAGGCGCGGCAGCATCACGTCCAGCACGGCGACATCGGGCACCCGCTCACGGAACGCCGCCAGCCCGGCCAGCCCGTCGCAAACCGCGCGCACCCGGTATCCGTAGCGTTCCAGGGACAGTTGGGTGGCCTCCCGCAACAGGGAGTCGTCCTCCACGAGCAGCACGTCGGTCATGGGTGGTTCCTAGGGCTCGGGGAGAGGCAGCCGCACCGCGCTGAGGTCGTCCGTGTCGGGGGGCGGGAGGTGGGCGGACCGTACGGTGGCGAAGGTGTAGTACGAGACGTTCTCACGGCGCTGCAGACGGCTGAGTTCGATGGTGGCCGGATAGCCGTTGCGGGGGCAGTGGGGGATGCACCACATGCCGCGCAGCCTGCCGGTGGCCACGGCCTTCCCCTGCCCCCAGGAGCGCCAGCTCAGCTGCGAGACCGAGGAGAACTCGGTGAGCCCGAACCCGGTGGGGCGGGTCAGCGGATGGCCCAGGGTGTCGGAGACATAGACCGGGCCGCTGACCTGGCTGGGGCTCGGGGCGGGGCCCTCGACATGAGGCTGCTCGGAAGGGCCGCACCCCGAGCAGCCCACGGCCGCCAGCACCAGTACGCAGACGGTGAGCAGGGCCGTGGGCTTGTTCATCGGGAGTCTTCTCCGTCAGGTGGTGGCGAGGTGCTGCTTGCCCTTGAGGTCCTCGGAATCGTACGCACCGTTGCCGCCGGCCAGCTTCAGGGTGAAGGACGAGAAGACCTTCTTGCCGTTCACGGTCTTGGGGTCGGAGAGCGTGAGGGTGCCCTTCAGCGGCTTGTCCTGGCAGGTTTCGAGGCACCACATGCCGGTGACCTCGCCGGTGGCGACGGCCTTCTTCGTGCCCCACTCCTTCCAGTCGAGGTTGTCCATCGAGGTGAACTCGGAGAGCACCAGCGCCTCGGGGCTGCGCTCGGCCTTGCCCTTGTCGGCGTGCTCCTCGCCGATGTGGTTCATGACGTAGGGGGTGCTGTTGGTGCGGGCGGCGCTCGCGGTGTGCTCCGAGGCCGTGGCGGCCTGCGCCCCGGTGGCGGTGGCGACCGTGCCGAGGACGGCGACACAGGCCAGTGCCGTGCCGAGGGCCGTCTTGTGGCGCCGGGCGATGCTCGTGGTGCGCTTCATGGTTCTCGCTCCATCGTGTTGACCATTGGGGCGTAACAGAAGCTATGAGGGGCGTTTCTCGGCGGCCTGACAGCTGGGTAACAGCCGCTCATCGACCTCTGTAACGTGATCGACATACGGGAGAGCGCCGTCGGCAGCGCTCTCCCCGCCAAGAGAAAGACCAGGTCAGGGCGTTGGTGACGGACGCCAGTCCGCACCGGGCCCGATGCCGCGCCCCGGCCCGTGTCCAGCGACGGCCGTCCCGCCCCGTGACCCCCGGCGGACCGGTCGCCCTGCCGTCCCGGACCCACCCTGACGCCGCGCGGCACCGCGACTCCCAACTCGACGCCACAGAAGGCGATTCCGCCGCACCCGGCGCCAATGCCCAGGGCGCCGCGACCGGTTCGGCGGCGACCCTCGTGAGCCCGGCCGGGCCGTACCCGACGGTCCCGCCGGGAATCCGTACGCCGCGCCGGCGGCCCGAGCGGCGGAGACCGGGTCGGCGGACGGCCCGGCAGGGAGGGGGCAGCGGACGGCGGGCACCGGCAGCCGGCAACCGACCCGCCACCCCTGCCCGTGCGGGCCCGCCTCCAGGGCACCGCCGACGGCGCCGACCCGCTCGGTGAGCCCCGCGAGACCGGCGCCGCCGCCGTGGCGCCCGGCCCGGTGCCGGGCCGGCGGCCCCCGGTACGGGCCGTACGGGAAGCCGTGCCCGTCCGTGCCGGGGGCCGTCGGCATGCCACCGGCCGTACGGGGCGGGGGTCCCTCCGGCCCGCCGCGACCTCCGTCCCGCCGCGCCCACACGGCCCCTCTCCGCCCGCCCGTCGCCGACGTACGGCCCGGCCCCCGCCGCACGGATGGCGGGCCGTCCGGCACCGCCCCGCCCACCCCCTCCGCACCTCACCCCCACCCACCTGACCTGCGAGAAGGAGGCCGCCGGGGCGGGCGCGGCGGAGTGGTGGCGGCCGGTCCTCGCGTGGCGGGTGGCGCGGGATGCGGGCATGTTGAGGAGACAGCGGCATTCCTGGACGGGAGGAAGAGCCTGTGGGGGCACGCCCGACGCGGCCGGCGCCGTCGGGTGAGCGGACGCAGGAGGCCGCCGCATGCTTCGGAGATCACTGCGCGTCCCCGCCGCCGGCCTCGCCTACCTGACGCTGGCCGCGGTGTCGGCGTCCGCGATGGCGACCGGACCGGACGAGTTCGCGGACGTCGCCGTGAGCAGCGGGACGCGGGCCGGACCCGGCACCGCGGCGACCCGGGTGATCGCCCACCGCGGCGCCTCCCGCTACGCACCCGAGAACACCCTCGCCGCCGTCGACGCCGCCCACCGCCGCGGGTTCGTCTGGGTCGAGAACGATGTGCAGCGGAGCAGGGACGGCCGCCTGGTGGTGCTGCACGACACCACGCTGCGGCGGACGACGGACGCGGCCCGGGTGTTTCCCGGGCGGGCGCCGTGGCGGGTGGGGGATTTCACCGCCGCCGAGATCGCGCGGCTGGACGCCGGGAGCTGGTTCGGCAAGCGCTTCCGAGGGGAGCGGGTGCCCACACTCGCCGCCTACCTGCGCCGTCTGGACCATAACGGGCAGCGCCTTTTGCTGGAGATCAAGGCCCCCGAGAAGTATCCCGGAATCGAGGCACAGGTCATCCGTGAACTACGGGCACGAGGGTGGCTGGATCGCGACCATGTCCGTAGCAGGCTGGTGGTCCAGAGCTTCTGCGTGCGGTGCGTGAAAACCGTGCACGAACTTGTACCGCAGGTGCGTACCGGCATTCTCGGAGCGCCCGATGTGCGCGACCTGGCGCGCTATGCGCGGTTCGCGGACCAGATCAACCCCCGTGTGTCCGCGCTGAGTTCACACTGGCTGGCCGCCGTGCACCGGCTGCGCGGCCCGCACGGCCGCCGGTTGGAGGTCTATGCGTGGGACGTGGCGAAGAACACCACCGCGCGGTCCGTGCGAGCCAGAGGCGTCGAAGGTGTTATTCAATAGGGGCAACAGCCGTAGATTAAGGCAGCATTGTCCAGATCTCTCAGGGTGCCGGCCCGCACTCGCGGCCCGGCCTGCCGTCCACCGTGCGTGAAGGTGCTGTGGAGGGCAGATGCGCCGTGTGTGGCCGTGACCGGCGGGGATTTACGTGATTCCCGCCGCGGGGCTAAGGTGCCTGGGATGTTCGACGCCGCCACACTCCCCGTAAAAGAACTAAGACGCAGGATTTGGCTTTTGGGTTCCGATATACGGCCCGGCGCGGGCCAGCGTCCAGCTCCTCCCCTGGGAACCTTTCGGGAGGCTCCTTGAAGAACGAATATCCGGCGTACGGCGAACGGCGGGTGCCGCTTCCCCCGTCGCGGCAGATGTCGCATGACACGCTGAGTCGGACCGGCACACCGGCACCGCCGGAGACCGGCGGAACCACGGGCACGGCCACGCGTACGGCCACGGCGACGAGAGCACCGGCGGCCGCCTCCGGGACGGCGACGGCCGACCGGCCCGCGGCGGGCGGCAGCGCGCACGCCGCGCCCAGAAGCCATGCCAAGGGCCGCGGCACGGACCAGGCGAAGAACGATGCCAAGGCCGGTGCCACGGCGAAGCCGCGCGATGCCTTCTTCGACAACGCGAAGTATCTGGCCATCGTGCTGGTGGCGATGGGGCACTCCTGGGAGCCGCTGCGCGACGGCAGCCGCTCCGCCGCCGCGCTCTACATCACCGTGTACGCCTTCCATATGCCGGCGTTCATCATCATCTCCGGCTATTTCTCGCGCAGTTTCGATATGCGCAAGGACCGGCTCCAGCGGCTGATTACCGGCGTCGCCGTCCCGTACATCCTCTTCGAAGTCGCCTACACGCTCTTCAAGAGGTGGGCGGACGACGACCCGGGTTACCCGGTGAGCCTGACGGACCCCTGGTATCTGACCTGGTTCCTGCTGGCCCTGTTCGTGTGGCGGCTGACCACTCCGCTGTGGAAGATCGTGCGCTGGCCGGTCCCGCTGGCGCTGACCATCGCCGTGCTGGCGTCGCTGTCCCCGGACATCGGCGACGACATGGACCTCCAGCGGGTGCTGCAGTTCCTGCCGTTCTTCGTGATCGGGCTGTCGCTGCGGCCGGAGCACTTCAAGCTGGTCCGCCGCAAGAAGGCGCGCATCCTGGCCGTACCGGTCTTCGCCGCGGCGCTGGTCTTCGCCTACTGGGCGGCCCCGCGGATGAACGCCGCCTGGTTCTACCACCGTGACGCCGCCCAGGAACTCGCCGCCCCGTGGTGGAGCGGCGCGGTGATGACGCTGGCCATGTTCGGCTGCTCGCTGGTACTGGTGGCCTGCTTCTTCGCCTGGATTCCGGGCCGCACGATGTGGTGCACGGCGCTGGGCGCGGGCACCCTCTACGGCTACCTGCTGCACGGCTTCCTCGCCAAGGGCTCGCGCTTCTGGGACTGGTACGACAACCCGTGGATGCACACGCCGTGGGGCGCGGTCGTGCTCACGCTGATCGCGGGCACCGTGGTCACGCTGCTGTGCACACCACCCGTGCAGCGGGCCTTCCGCTGGGCGATGGAACCCAAGATGACCTGGGCGTTCAAGAAGGACCCGGTGGGGATGGCACGCAGCCGCAACTGACCGGCCGCACTCCCCACCGAACGGGGTGACGCATCAGCGTGGTACAGCACGGGGCGTACGTCCAAGAACACCACCAGGGGCGCCCGCCCCGCCGGAAGACCGGCGGGACGGGCGCCCCTGGTGTGTACGGAACGGGGCCCCTGGCTGGTACGGAACGGGGTTGGGCGGCCGCGCGGAACGGCGGCCGGGGCGCCGGGAACGGGCTGGGGCGCGGGGAACGGGCTGGCGAACCGGGAGCGGGCCGGGGCGGCGGGAACCGGCTGGGGACCGGGAACCGGCCAGGGCCGCCGGACCGGCCGGTCCGTCAGTCAGGGCGTGTCCGCAAGTCCCGTCCGGCTCGCGACGTTCCCCCAGCTACCGTTGGGAGGCGCCCCCCCCCGCACGCACTCCGCCCACACGCCTTATGCGCGCGGAAGACCGGACCCCCATGCTGCGCTGTCGGGATCGTCCACGTGGGCCCACTACGAGGACGCCCCTCCACCTCGCGAGCGCGCCCGACATCCCGTGGCTCCTCCGAGGAGCCGAGAGAGACGAAGCGAGTACACGAGCGAAGTGCACCAGACGCCGCGAGCCCCGCCCTCCGGGCGGACGAGGGGACTTGGCGGACATGCCCTAGCGGACGACGGCGATGCCCTCGATCTCGACCAGCGCGGCCTCGTCCCACAGGCGGGTGGCACCGATCACGGCCATCGCCGGATAGTCGCCGCCGACCAGCCGTTTCCACACCCGCCCGATCTCGCGCGCATGCCGTCGGTAGTCCGCGACATCGACGGCGAAGACGGTGAGCTTGGCGAGATCGGACGGACCGGCACCGGACGCCGCCGCGACGTCCAGAAGGTTCCTCAGCGCCCGCTCGAACTGCTTGACGACCCCGTCACCGACGATCCGGCCCGCACCGTCGAGCGCGGTCTGGCCGGCGAGGAACACCAGGGTGCCCGGAGCCGCGCGCACGGCATGACTGAACCCGGTCGGCGGCGCGAGATGCCCCGGATTCACCCGCTCCAGCTCACCCCCACTCCCACCCGCCGCCGCGCCGGCCCCCACCACCGCACCCAAACCGGCACTCGCACCTGCACCCGCTCCGGCGTCCGCACCCGCGCCCGCGTTCGCGCCGTGCCCGGCAGATCCGTCCGCCCCAGCGTTCATCCCGCTCCCGGCACCCATCCAGCCGACTCCCTCCGCCGCCAACTCATCTCATCCGTCCAGCGATTGAAGCCGCTCCGCTCCCCTTGGGGAAGACCTGAACCAGTGAGGCTGCACCACCCGGACACCACGTCTCTCACAGCCCTCGCAGCCTTCCGACACGAAAACCGCACCACCACTCACCGACCCCCGAAGGCACCCACCACTCACCACCGGGCACCCCTCGGCGAGTCTAGGACGTACCGGACAGATCCCCAGGGCGCCACGGCATCGCACGGCAAGGGGGTCGGGACCGCTGCCCGGCGGTGTGGGACGGTCGCGACGGACGGCGTCGCACTGTACGCACCGGACAGAACCACCACCATGACGCCGCAAACCCGCGACGGCACGACGCCCCACAACCGCCGGGCCCGCCCGCCGCTGCCTGTGGTGACGCAGGCTCACCTCCGGGGGCCCGCGTCACCGAACAGCTGCCGGGACCCGTCCGGCCTCTGCCGGCGGCAACGCGGACTCACCCCCGTTGAGCCCACGCCGCCGAACAACCGCCGGGCCTGCCCGGCTCTGGCCTGTGGCCATGCGGGCCCACCCCCGTGGGACCCGCGCCACCGACCACAACCCAGCGCCACCTGCGGGCCCGTGCCGCTCGCCCGCCCGTCGCTACCCGTTGGGCCCCGCCTCTCTTCCGCCCGTCACCACCGGTGCGCGCCCGTGCCGCCTGCCCGCACAGCCACCGCCAGTTGACCCCGCACGCGCCATGCGTCCCCGTCACCCACACCATCCCCGTCACCCACACCGGCCGCGTCGCCCACCCGCCCCGCTCGCCCGCGCGGGTGCCTCGCCTCGCCTCGCCTCGCCCCGCTCGCCCGTGCGGATGCGCCGACCCGCCGGACCTCACGGTATGCGCGGTGCCAGGCCCGCCTCGGTGACCGGTTCGCGGCCGTCCAGACGGCCCTGTGCGCCGTAGGGGCGGCATCGGAGGAATCCGGCCTCGTGGTGGAACGGCTTCTCCTGGTGGTCCCTGATCACCTCCTTGTGCTCGGGCTGTGCGGAGCCATAGGCGTAGCGCTGCATCGCCGACGCGCTCTGCCACAGGGAGAAGGTGCCGACGAAGCGGGGTGGCCGGGCCAGGGCGACCGAAGCGGTCATCGAGGGGTCGGCGGCGGCCCGGCCGGCGGCGCGGGAGTTGGCGCGCAGGAACGGCAGGGCGCGCCGCAGCCGCAGTTGCCCGAGGGTGAGCACGGCGACCGGCCCGTCCTGCTCGTCCTGCGCGGTGCCTGGCCCGATCTCGACCGGCATCGGGCCCCAGGAACCGGAGAACCGCAGCGGCCGCAACCGCACCTGCCAGCCGCCGGCCAGCAGCCGCGCCAGCGGGTCCTCGGCGAGAAAGCGGTCGAGCGCGGCATCGTCGTCCCACGAGGCGAGCAGTGCGGCGCGGCCGGGGCGCACCTTGGGCGGTCCGGCCGCGATGGCGCCGGTGAGCATGGTCTCGGCGTACCGCAGGCCGGGGGTCGCCCCGGGCCGTGGGCGCGCACGCAGGACACTGCGCACGGCACGGACGCCGACGTCGGCGATATGCACGGAAACGATCACGATATGAGCCCCCGCATCCCAGAGTTACTCGTGCGTATACCAAGTGGTACACGATCCAGTATGCTCGATCGCACCGGCCATGGCGATCCGAATTCACCACCGGATTTGAGCCAGATCGCAGGGAGGGGCCCGGATGAGCGAGATCGACCGGAGCCGCGCCGCGCGCGCGGAAGCCAGGACACGTATCGAGGAGGTCGCGGCCCGGCTGTTCGCCGAGCGCGGCTTCGCGGGCACCACCATCGGGGAGATCGCCGCCGAGGCGGGCCTGAGCAAGCCGATGCTCTACCGCCACTTCGACTCCAAACAGGAGCTGCACCTCGCCCTGCTGGAGCGGCACCGCGACGCGCTGGCCGCCGCCCCGGTCCGCGAACTCCTGCACGGCGAGGGCGATCTGGACACCCGGATGACGGCGATGTACGACGCCTGGTTCGGGTATGTGGAGAGCCACCCGTACACCTGGCGGATGATGTTCCGGGACACCACCGGGGACGCCCAGGTGCAGGCCTTCCACCGCGAACTGCAGCGCCGGCAGCGCGAAACGGACGTGGAGCTGCTGCGCGCGTTCGTGCCCGGTATCCCCGAGGCCGAGCTGGAGCCCCTGGGGGAGGCGATCCGCAGCGCGCTGTACGGCCTCGCGCTGTGGTGGCTGGAGCGCCCCGACCAGCCTCGCGAGCTGCTGGTCGGGACGATGACGCGGATCACCCGTGGCCTGATCTCCACCGTCGGGGACCCGGCCACGGAGACGCCGGGCGCCCCGGACTGAGCCCCGGCGCCCCGCTCAGGCGGGGGAGAACCGGCCTCCGGTTCAGGCCGCCACCGGATACAGCGCCGCCCTCAACTGCCCCGTCCAGTACGCCGACATCTCCCTCGCCACCCGGCTGTCCGGCGCGACCAGCTCGAACCCGTGCCAGGCGCCGGGCACATTGCGGACCGTGACCGGCACCCCGGCGTCCATCAGCCGCCGGGCGTAGGCCAGGCCCGCATCGCGCATCGGATCGAGATCGCAGACCAGCACAGAGGCCGGCGGCAGCCCGGACAGGTCGGTGGCGCGCGCGGCCGCGGCATAGGCGTCCGCCACGGCCGTCCCCGCCGGCAGATAGTGCCGCCACGTCCGCTGCACGCTCCGCCGGGTGGTCACCCGCGCGTCCTCGGCCCCGTCGGCCTCCGCAGCGCGCTCCTCCGCCCCGACCCGGTCGTCCAGATCCGGGATGCACAGCGACTGGTGGACGACCGCCGGGCCGCCGCGGTCCCGGGTCATCAGGGCGACCGCGGCGCTGAGCCCACTGCCCGCGGACTTGCCGGCGAGGGCGATCCGCGCGGGATCGATGCCCAGCTCGGCGGCCCGCTCCGCCGTCCATTCCAGGGCGCGATAACAGTCCTCCACCCCGGCCGGATAACGGTGTTCCGGGGCGAGGCGGTATTCGACGGTGACGACTACGGCGGGCAGCTCACGGCAGAGCGCGATCGCCGTGTGGTCCTGCCCCGGAAGCGACCGGCCGATGGCGAACCCGCCACCGTGGAAGTGCAGCACGGCGGGCAGGCCGCGACCGGCCCCCTCGGAGCCGGCTGCCCGACCACCCCGCCCCGGGGCGGTGTCCGCTCCGGAGCCGGCACCCGCCCCGCCCTCCGGCCGGTAGACCTCGACCGTCAGGGCACCGCCGTCCGCCCGTGGGACCTCGAACCGCTCGCTGTGCACCCCCGTACGGTCGGCCGGTAACGCGGCCAGCATCTTGTGGAACCGCGCGCGGGTGCCCTCGATGTCCTCGTACGGATCGAAGGCCGACTGCGGCAACGCCTCGAATGCCGGGACGAGTTCGGGATGCACCCGCATCGCCCTCGGGAGCTGTGATTCGGGCTGAGCGCTCATACGGGACACTCCTCGTTCAGATCGGACGTGCTGCGGCTTCTGCTCACGATCTTCACTCTGCACCCCCGTGCCGCCGCCGTCTCCGCCCCTGCCCGCCGACGTGCCGCAGCCAGCTATCCATCAGCCATCCCATCCGCCTCCACCCCATCCGCCTCCGCCCCGCCCTCACTTCGCGTCCGCGTAGCACTCCACCACCGCCGTGGTGAACGGGAAGCGGACCGGAGTCTCCCCGAACGCGATCCGCCCGGCCGTCCCGGCCGCCGCCGTGACCGCCTCGGAGACTGCCGCGGCCTCCTCGGCGGGGCAGTGCACGATCACCTCGTCGTGCTGGAAGAAGACCAGCTCGGCGCGGAGTCCGCCCGCCCACAGCGAGTGGCGCAGCGCGGCCAGCATCAGCAACGCCCAGTCGGCCGCGCTGCCCTGTACGACGAAGTTGCGGGTGAACCGGCCGCGGGCCCGGGCGGCCGCCGTATTGCCGCCGTACCCCGTGGGCTCCTCCTGGGGGAGGCCCGCCTCGTCGGGCGGCGCCACGGAAGCGGGCGGGCAGGTACGGCCCATCCAGGTGCGCACCAGCCGGCCCTCCTCACCCGCCCGCGCCGCCTCGTCCACATACGCCACCGCGGCCGGATAGCGGCGGCGCAGATCGGCCATGTGCTTGAGGGCGTCACCGGACGTCTGCCCGTAAATGGCGCCCAGCAGCCCGAGCTTGGCGCGGGCGCGGTCCCCGCCGAACGCACGGGCCGCCAGGTCCGCGTACAGGTCCTCGCCGCTGCCGGCCACCTCCATCAACCCCCGGTCCCGGGAGACGGCCGCCAGCACCCGCGGCTCCATCTGGTCGGCGTCGGCCACCACCAGGCGCCACCCCGGATCGGCGCGCACGGCCTGCCGGATCACCTTGGGGATCTGCAGCGCGCCGCCGCCGTTGGCCGTCCAGCGGCCGGAGACCGTGCCACCGGGCAGGTACTCGGGGCGGAACCGGCCGTCGTGCACCCACTGCTGCAGCCAGGACCACCCATGGGCGGTGTGCAGACGGTAGAGCTTCTTGTACTCCAGCAGCGGCGCCACCGCCGGGTGATCGATCTGCTGAAGCTCCCACTTGCGGGTCGAGGTGAGGGAAATCCCCACCCGGGCAAAGGCCTTGATGATCTCGTTCGGCAGGTCCGGGCGCACCCGCGCACCCCCGAAGGCCCGCGACACCTCGTCGGCCAGCTCCACCATCCGGCGCGGCTCCAGCCCGCCCGGATAGCGCTCGCCCAGCAGCCCGTCGAGCAGCGCGCGGTGCACATCGGCCCGCCAGGGTACCCCGGCCCGCCCCATCTCCGTGGCGACCAGCATGCCCGCGGACTCCGAGGCCAGCAGCAGCCGCATCCGGTCCGGATGTTCGGCCCGCTCCGTACGCGCCACATGGCCGGCGTAGACCTCCAGGAGCGCCGTCAGCTCGTCCGTCCCGGGAGGCAGCGGCACCGGGCCCGGCTCGAACAGCGACGGCTGGGTCTCGGCCGTACGCACCGGCGCGTCCTCGGGGACGGGCAGACCGTGCAGCCGCGCCCAGGCGGCGGCCAGCGAACGCGGCTGGCCCGACTGACCCTCCTCGTGGCCGATCAGCAGCGCCTCCGCGGCCTCCACGTCATAGCAGCGCTCGACCCGCACCCCCGCCGCCCACAGCCGCCGGTAGATCTCCCCGGTGGACCGCCACACCCACCGCTCGACCTCCGGCCGACCCCGCACCGCCGCCGCGAGCGAACGCTCCCGCACCACCGGCCCCGCGGCCCGTCCGTCCGCCCCGAGCGGGCAGAGACGAGCACCCCCGTCGCCCGTCTCCACCACCGCCCACCTCATGCCTTTGAGTCTTGCACCACCCACTGACAATCGCCCTGACCAGCACGAACACCCCGACAGAGGCACCTGCCCCGACGACGGCACCCCGCCCCGACAGTGGAACCCGCCCCGACGACGGCACCCCACCCCGACGGAGCCACGACCGAACCCGGCCACCCCGCCCACCCGCCGGATGCCCGCCCGCGCCCCACGCCGCGGGCGAGACCAGACATCCTCCGCGCCCCACCCCCGCATTCGCCGCCCCCATTACCGCCCCACAGGCCACCGCCCCGCCGCCCATACACACACCCCGGCCGACAATCTGCTTTGTCCGGCGCCCTGTTGGGATGCCGCCGGGCACGGCAATATCCCCCTCGCCAATGCCGCCCACTTCTCCCGGACTTGCGCTCGCGCATTCACCCGATTGAACCGCTACCTTCGGCACGGTTGATGAGTTGAGCAGCTTGTCGCTCTAAGCGACGCGTTCGGATTTCTGCTTGCTGCTCAGTGAAGAGGTTCACCGTGAAGTTTGTTTCCAAGGCCGCCGTCCTGTCCGCCGTCGCGGGGCTCGCCGTTGTTGGCGGAGCCGGTGTGGCCAGTGCGCACGGCGGGGCCGGCGCGGCGGGAGTTGCCCAGAACTCTCCCGGTGTGGTCTCCGGCAACCTCATCCAGGTTCCGGTCGACGTGCCGGTCAATGTCTGCGGCAACACCATCAACATCGTCGGCCTGCTGAACCCGGCGTTCGGCAACACCTGCCTCAACGTCTGAACACCGCAGAGCTCTTGAGGCGGTCCGCCCTGGGGCGGTCGGCTCTCACGGCAAAGGCCGGTACGAAGAATTCGTACCGGCCTTTGCCGTGCAAATCCCGTTGTGGGACGCAATGTTGGCCGTCCGCAGTGATATGTATCTATGGTTTCGTGGCATTCGGGTGAAACGGCGAAACCGCGCCCCCAGAAGCGAGTTGACCAGTGCGCTCCGGATACGGGCACTCCGCTTCGAGAAGGGTAAATCGTGATCAAGAAGGTCCTGGCCACGACGGCCGTAGCCGCGTCCGTCGTAGGAATCTCGGCGGCAGCCGCCCCCCAGGCGATGGCTACCGGCAACGACAAGGGCACCTCCACGGTCAACGGCAATGGCGCCACGTCGGCGTTCGGTAACTCCACCACCCGCGGCAGCATGAGCCCGCAGCTGGAGCTCGTCCAGGGCTCGTTGAACAAGCTGTGCCTGGCCCTGCCCAAGGTCAACCTTGCGGCAGTCGCCCAGGACATCAACATCCTGTCGTCGCCGCAGAACCAGCAGTGCGTCGAGAACTCGAGCCAGGCCAAGGGCGACGAGCCGCTGTCGCACATCCTGGACGACATCGCGGTGCTCGCCGCCAACGGCGTCGGCAACCGCTGAACCAGCCATCGATCGCAGGCCCGGCCGCGGGCTCTCCCTACTTGAGCGGTCCGGGCCCGCGACACCACCCTCCTGAGAACCGTGGGGCCCAAGACATTTGTGGCCCGTGCGGAGGGAATTCGTATTCGGCGGGTACCTCGTACGTTCGAACTCCGGTGTTTTTTCCGCGTCGTATGCGCGGTGGCAATCTCCTGAAACGGTCTTGCATCATTTGGGCGATTCCTCCGAAAACTTCCCGGGAAGAGTTTCGTCCACGAGGAGCAATCGTTACCAATATCGTCAGCGGCGTTACGGGCGAGCAGCTCAACGCCCGAGCGACACGACGGTCGTGTTCGCTACGGACCCGCTGCAAGGAAGGGCTGAAAGTGAAGTACGCAAAGGTCGCAGCGATCACTGCCGGAACGCTCATGGCGGTGGGCTCGGCAGCGCCGGCGTTCGCCGACGCGGGTGCCGCAGGTGGCGCCAAGAACTCCCCCGGTGTCCTCTCCGGTAACGCCATCCAGGTTCCGGTGCACATCCCGGTCAACCTGTGCGGCAACACCATCAACATCGTTGCTCTGCTGAACCCGGCGTTCGGCAACACCTGCCTGAACCACTGACTCGAAGAAGATTCGAGCCGTGTCATTTGATCCGGCCCCGGTGCGCGGACGCCCCCGCACCGGGGCCGGTCGGTGTTCGGCCCCGGATTTCCGTCACAAAGCCCGTTCCTTTGAGCGGTGTTTCAAGAAGGCGAAACTTCAGAGTTTCTCCGTGTGGCGGCACTCGTTAGTCAGGGTGAATGCGGTGATCCGAGCAGTGAAGTGAGTGCTCACGCGGCGCTGGTGTCGCAGGACCTTCAAGCACCGCCCGAGAAGGGACAGTTGAAAGTGAAGTACGCGAAGTCTGCCGCAATTGCTGCTGGTTCCGTCATGGCGCTGAGTGCGGCCGTGCCCGCTTTCGCCGCCCAGCCCGGCGCTCCGACCATGAGCCTCAATGGCGGCCTGACGGACGCGCTGCACAGCAAGCAGCTGGACGGCCACCAGATCGCACCGCTGATCAAGATGGTCAAGACCACGAAGGACAAGGTCAAGTCGACCAGCACCAAGAAGCTTCTCGGGAATGTCACCGGAGCGACCAAGAACGCTCCGCTGCTCGGTGGCCTGCCGCTCGGTAAGTAATTCCCGGCCCACGGGCTCGCCGGCCGGGCGGTGGGCAGCAGCTGTACGGCGTGCTATTCGCAGTTCATCGTTCTGCGCCGCGGCGGTCACCCGAATGCTTCGCGGGCCCGGCGGGAATCGCGGTACGGCACCCGGCGGCCCGGCAAAAGCGCCCCGACCGAATCTCCCGGTGGTTCCCCTTTTTGGTGCGACTGACCAGGGGTCAAGCTCATCTGAGTGAATCAACACAACCCAACTCAATTCTTTCGAGTTGGGCAGCGTGCCCGTCCCAAGGGCTACCCGAAAAACGAAGGACTAGCAATGATCAAGAAGACACTGGCGACCGCAGCTGCAGCTGTGTCCATTGTCGGTATTGCCGCCGCTGCCGCCCCGCAGGCGATGGCCACCGGCAACGACCACGGCACCTCCACCGTCAACGGCAACGGTGCCCGGCAGATTTACGGCAACTCCACCACGTACGGCTACATGAGCCCGCAGATCGGCTTGATCCAGGGCTCGCTCAACAAGCCGTGCCTCGCCCTGCCCAAGATCAACGGCTTGGCGGGCCTCCAGGACATCAACGTGCTGTCGTCGCCGCAGAACCAGCAGTGCACCGAGAACTCGACCCAGGCCAAGGGCGATGAGCCGCTGTCGCACATTCTCGACGACATCGCGGTTCTCTCCGCGAACGGCGCCGGCAACCGCTGAGGCGCTGAGTAAGACCCGGGTCGCCCAGTCCTCCTCCTTCTGGGCGGCCCGGGTTTTTGCTGCCGTCGCAGTGCTGAGCCGGGGTGTCCGTGAGTCCGGTCTCACGTGCCCACAATTGTTATTTGCCCGTGACTGATATGCGGTGCGCCGGATCGTTGAGAATGATGTGTGGAGGGAAGCGTGCCAGTGCCCCTGTGTGATTGATGGGGTTGCCGGGGGCATTGGCGCGCCGGACGGAAGCACAGGACAGGGCCTGCTACCCCGTTTGCCGGTGGCGTAGGCCCTTTGTCGTATCGTCCGCCCGGAGATTTCTGGAAGTCGTGCGGGAGATGTGAGGCCCGGCAGCGCAGAGGCAGCCTTCGGGGAAATCGTCGCCCGCTGTTCGGGTGATGATGCGGAACTCGTGCGGGCGTGGCGGGTTATTCAAACAGGGCTCCCGTGCCGGGAGTTCCTTCTCCTGAAGGGTTTGCGCGATGAAGAAGATGATGGCGGGCGCGGCGATTGCGGCGTCGCTCGTGGGAATGACCGCGGCGGCCGCGCCGCAGGCCATGGCGATCGGTGACGATCACGGCACGTCCACGGTCAACGGCAATGGCTCCAAGTCGATTTACGGAAACTCCACCACGCGCGGCAATCTGAGCACCCAGCTCGGGCTCGTGCAGGGCTCCCTGAACGACCTCTGCCTGGGCCTTCCGAAGGTCAACCTTGCTGCGTTCGCCCAGGACATCAACGTGCTGTCGTCGCCGCAGAACCAGCAGTGCGTCGAGAACTCGAGCCAGGCCAAGGGCGACGAGGCGCTGTCGCACATTCTGGACGACATCGCGGTGCTGTCCGGCAACGGAGTCGCCAACCGCTGACGGCCAACGGCCTCGGCCGTATCACCGCTTGCGTCTCCGGGCGGTCGGCGCCGCGTTCGCGCTGCCGGCCGCCCGGCCGTGTGAGCGGAACGGGGTGCGGGCGCGGCCCGGACCCCGGGACCGCAGAGGAGGGATGAGAGATGCGACAGAGCCTGAAGACCTGTGTGTTCGTGGCAGCGGCGGCGTCGGGTGTGCTCGGGAGCGGCGGCGCGGCGTACGCGGACGCCGGCGCCGGGGGGAGCGCGACGAACTCTCCCGGGGTGCTGTCCGGGAACAACATCCAGGTGACCGTGGACGCCCCGGTCAATGTGTGTGGCAATTCGGTGGACGGGGGCGCGGCGTTGAACCCGGCCATGGGGACGTCGTGCGGGAACGGCGGGCCGGCCGTGCGGCAGCAGCCCGGTCCGCACCCGCCGGTGGCGCAGCGGCCGCCGGGCGCGGAGCAGGCGCCGGGGGTGCACTGGACGGCCCCGCGGCCGGAGCACCGCGCGGAGCCGGTGCGGCGGCCGGTCCCGGAGCGGGCCGGGCGGCCGGCCCCGGCGCAGGTGGAGCACACCACCGGGCGCACCGCCCCCAGGCACGCCCGGCCCGCCCCGCGGCCCGCGCAGGAGGCGCAGCAGCCGCGGGTGGACGCCGTGGCGCGTGCGGGGGCGTCGGCGGGGTCGGAGCTGCTGGCGGCCACCGGTGCGGAGGAGCTGGTCGCGCTGGCCGCGACCGGCGGCGGGCTGCTGGTGGGCGGGGCGCTGTTGTTGCGCCGGTCCCGTACGCGCCGCAGGTGAGCGGGCGGGCACCGGGCGGTCCCCAGGGGCCGGCGGCCGGCCGAGCGGGTCCGGCGGGCCGCTCGGCCGGTGCCGCCCGGTCGGGCCGGCCGTCGGCATCGCCGGACGGCCCGACCGTGGACCGTCGTACCGCGTTCGCCGGGCGGAGCTGCGGCTGGAAGCGTCCCTGCGGGGTGTACGACGTCGTGCGGATCAACGGCTGAACCCCTTGTCCGGTACGGGAAGGATCGTTCTTTCGCTCATTGGTGGGGACCGGGCTCCGGGGGGTTTGAAGCGGGGCGGAACAGGATGTTCCGCGGGATCGTGCCGCCTTCTGCCGCCTCTGGCAAAATTGGGGTGAAAGCCGCAAAAGTGATGAGTCGGTGAGGTGGGGACATGCTCATTGCGCTGGCGCAGACCGACTGTGTGCTGGGTGACGTGGAGGAGAACCTCGGTACCGCCCGCGAGCAGATCGAGCAGGCGGCGGCGCAGGGCGCGGATCTCGTCGTCTTCCCCGAACTCAGCCTGCACGGCTATCACTTGGGCGCGCTCCGGCGCGATGCCTCCCTGGAGGCGAACGACCCGCGGCTGCTGGAGCTCAGCACCCGGGGCCCCGATGTGCTGGTCGGCTTTCACGAGCACACCAGTCTGCGGGCGTACAACACCGCGGCCCACTACGCGGCCGGGGAGCTGGTGCACGCACACCGCAAGCTGTATCTCCCCAACTACCTGGCCTGGGAGGAGCGGAAGCACGTCAGTCCGGGGCAGTCGCTGCGGGCGTACGAGCTGAAGCGGGCCAGGAGCGGCGGCCGGGGCGCCACGCTGGTGTGCAACGACGCCTGGCAGCCGGCGCTGCCGTGGCTGGCGGTGCAGGACGGCGCCGAGGTGCTGTTCGTGCCGACGAACAGCGCGGCGAGCCTGGACCCGGAGGCCATGGACACCGGCCTGTACTGGGACACCCTGCTGTCCTATACGGCGAAGATGCTCCAGTGCTGGGTGGTCTTCGTGAACCGGGTGGGCAATGAGCACGGGGCGGCGTTCTGGGGCGGCTCGCGGGTGGTGGACCCGCGGGGCGCCGTGGTGGCACAGGCTCCGAAGTGGGAGCCCGCGCTGGTCGCGGTGGAGATCGATCTCGCCGAGGCGCGGCGGCAGCGCCGTGCGGTGCCGCTGGTCGCCGAGGCCCGGCTGGGGCTGATCGACCGCGAGGTGCGGCGGCTGATCGACGAGGGCGGCGACCACTGAGGGGCGCCGGGCGCCCCGGTGTCAGTGCCGGGCGGCGGACTCCTGGCGGGGCGCCTCCGACGGCGCTTCGGACGGCTTCTCGTCCTTGAGGGCCTGGGCCTCGGACTTCAGGATGCGCATCGAGCGGCCCAGGCCGCGCGCCATGTCGGGCAGCTTCTTCGAGCCGAAGAGCAGTACCAGGACCGCGATGATCAGGATCAGATGCCAGGGCTCGAAGGCGTTGCGGAGCATGGGGGCGCTCGCTTTCGTCGGGGGACGACGGACGTTCTGTCCAGTATGACCCGAACGGTCCGGCCGTCCGGTCCAGGGGGTGCCCGGGGCCGGACGGCCGGTGGCGCGGCCTACCAGCTGGACTTGCGGACGCCCGGCAGATACCCCGCGTGGGCCTGCTCGCGCAGTCGTACGCGGGACAGGCCGAAGGCGCGGAAGTAGCCGCGCGGGCGGCCGTCGACGCTGTCACGGTTGCGCACCCGGGTGGCGCTGGCGTCCCGCGGCTGGCGGGACAGCTCGCGCCGGGCGGCGGTGCGCTCCTCCTCCGGGGTGTGCGGGCTGCGGATGACGGCCTTGAGGACGGCGCGCCGGGCCGCGTAGCGGGCGACCGTCGCGCGGCGCTTCTCGTTCTTGGCGATCTTGCTCTGCTTCGCCATCAGACCTTTCCTCCTCGTGCGCGGATGCGGGCGACGGCCGCCTCGATCCCGATCGTGTCCACGGTCCTGATGCCCTTGGCGCTCAGCGTGAGCCGGACGTGCCGGCCCTCGCTCTCCAGCCAGTAGCGCTTGCGCTGGATGTTCGGGTCGAAGCGGCGGGGGGTGCGGCGGTGCGAGTGGGAGACGGACTTGCCGAATCCCGGCGAGCGGCCGGTCAGCTGGCAGTGGGCGGACACGGTGCGATCCCTTCGGTCGTCGGCTCCGGTGAGAGCCTATTGAAAATGGAAACCATTTCCGTATACTAACCCCATGGCCCGCAACGAACTACGCCCGGTCGTCAAGCTCCGGTCCACCGCCGGCACCGGCTACACCTACGTGACCCGCAAGAACCGCCGTAACGACCCCGACCGCCTGGAACTGCGCAAGTACGACCCGGTGGCCGGACGGCACGTCGCTTTCCGAGAGGAGCGCTGAGCACCGTGAAGCCTGGAATCCACCCCGCCTACGGGCCGGTCGTCTTCCGCGACCGGGCCGCCGACTTCGCCTTCCTGACCCGTTCCACCGCCACGAGTGAGAAGACCGTGGAGTGGGAGGACGGGCACACCTATCCCGTCATCGACGTCGAGATCTCCTCGGCGAGCCACCCCTTCTACACGGGCACCGCGCGCGTGCTGGACACCGCGGGCCGCGTCGAGCGCTTCGAGCGCCGCTACGGCAACCGCGGGGCCCGCTGATGGAGCGGCTCGACGTCGTCCTCGTGGGCGGCCTGCACGCGGACGCGCGGCGGGCCGCCGTCGAGCGGCTGCTGCGGACCGTCCCGGGCAGTGTCGCCCTCCACCACGACCTCGCCTCGGCCGCCGACGGCACCGTGCGGCGCACCGTCCGAGACGCGGGCGGCACGCTCGACACCGGGGACGCACCGCTGGTCAACGACTGCGCCTGCTGTGCGCTGCGCGAGGACCTGGTGCCCGAGCTGGAGCGGCTGGCCGCCGGCCGGACCTGCCGGCTGGCGGTCGTCGAACTGTGGGACTCGGTCGAGCCGAAGGCGATGGCCGAGGTGGTCACCGCCTGCGGCAGCGAGAACCTCGCGCTGACCGGTGTGCTCACCGCCGTCGACCCGGCGCTGCTGCTGCCCTACCTCGGCTGCGGCGACGACCTCGCGGAGGCGGGCCTCGCCGCCGCGGCCTCCGACCAGCGCACGGTCGCCGACACCTGGGCGCGGCAGCTGGAGTACGCGCCGGTGCTGGCGCTCGCGACGGGGGAGGAGCCGGCGGAACCGGCCGACCTGGCGCTGCTCGGCCAGCTGCACCCGATGGCGCGGCAGGTCTCCGTGGAATCAGGGGAGTTGGCGGCCGTCGCGACGGCCGGGTTCGATGTGGCCGCCGCCGCGGACCGCCAGCACCCGGCCTGTGCGCTGCTGCCGCAGGAGGCCGACGCGGAGGGCGTCGGCACGCTCGTCTGGCGGCGGGACCGGCCCTTCCATCCGGAGCGGCTCTACGCCGCGCTGGAGGACCTGACCTGTGCGGCCGCGCGCAGCCGGGGCCGGTTCTGGCTGGCCGACCGCCCGGACACGCTGCTGTCCTGGGACGCGGCCGGCGGCGCGCTCTGTGTGGAGAGTGCCGGGCCGTGGCTGGCCGCGCTGCCGGACGCCGCCTGGGAGATGGTGCCGCCGGCGCGCCGGGCCGCCGCCGCGCTGGACTGGCATCCCGAGCACGGTGACCGCACCCAGCATCTGGTCTTCACCTCGCCGGGCCTGGACCGCGAGGGGCTGCGGTCCCTGCTGGACTCCTGTCTGCTCACCGACGCCGAGTACGCGGGCGGCCCGCCGGCCTGGAAGAGCCTGCCGCCCGCCTTCGACGCGCTCCTCGACCCCGTTTCGTAAACCGGGCCGCGTCCGTCCGCACCGGACCGTCCCCCCCCGCACGTACAAGGAAGCTCCCCATGCCCCGACGGCACGACCCGCGCCGGACACCCCCGCCCCGCCGCAATCCGCTGGACGCGGCCGGCATCACCTACATCGACTACAAGGACACCGATCTGCTGCGGAAGTTCATCTCGGACCGCGGCAAGATCCGCAGCCGTCGCGTGACCCGGGTCAGCGCGCAGCAGCAGCGGCAGCTGGCCCGTGCGATCAAGAACGCGCGGGAGATGGCGCTGCTGCCCTACGGCTCCCGGTGACGCACGCCGTCCCGTGACGGGCAGAGGCCCCCTACGCCCGACGCGTAGGGGGCCTCCTGCGTTTGTCCGGGGGCGTGCGCAGGGGCAGGTCCCTCGTCCGGGGCGGACGGGGGACCCGGACCCGGAACCCGGAGGGCGTGGCACACGTCTCTCAGGTGCCATGAGGGCGGAGGCCCCGCCGGTCCGTACCAGGTGACGGCGTATCGCTTCGGGGGAGGCGGCCGGCGACGACCGTGTGTGAGGGGCCGGTGACCGTGCTCGACGAGCGGTGACGACCCCGGCACCGGCTGTCGTGCACGTGCATCTGCGCATGCATCCGCATGTGAACGCAGCTATGATCCCGGGCAGTTGACACCATTTATCACCGGGAGACCCCTGTGCCCCACGCATACAACGGCATGGCCGCCACAGATCTCCGTGATGTGGCATGGCAGAAGAGCCGGCACAGCAACTCGCAGGGCTCCTGTGTGGAGTTCGCCAAGCTGCCCGGGGGTGACATCGCGGTGCGCAACTCCCGTTTCCCGGACGGTCCGGCGCTCGTCTACACCCCGGCCGAGGTGCGGGCGATGCTGCTCGGCATCAAGGACGGCGAGTTCGACCACCTCGTCCGGGACTGAGCCCCTCGACACGGCCGGGCGGCCGGAGGGGAGCGCGCGCCCGTAGGCGGTGCGGCGTCCGCACACGGAAACCGGGCGCCCGCGGATCGCGGTGCGCCCGGTGTGCGGCACGGCTACGGCAGCCGGAACAGCGCCCACACGATCTTGCCGTGCGCGGCGCCGGCCAGCGGATGCCAGCCCCAGCTGTCGCTGAAGGAGTCCACGAGGTACAGCCCGCGCCCCGATTCCGCCGCGGAGTCCGCCTCGCCGGCGACCGGTGAGTCGTCGCTCGGGTCCCGTACGGCGCAGACCAGCCGGGAGGACCAGCGCATCAGGTGGAGCCGGGCGGGCGGGGTGGCGTCACCGTGCTCCGGGGCGGCGAGGATCGCGTGCCGCAGGGCGTTGGTGACGAGTTCGGAGACCACCAGGGCGACCGAGTCGAACAGCTCGTCCAGGTCCCAGCCCTGAAGAGTCTCGCGGGTGAACGCCCGTGCACAGCGCACTGATTCATAGCGCGGTGGGAGTGTGTGCGACGCAGATCCGGAGACGGCCAGGGGGTCGACGGGAGGAAAGCCCTGCCATAACGGCTCGAGCATGGTCAAAACCTTGGTCCCCATGCGAGGCACTCCTGGCGTTCGCGGACGTCATGACCCGGGCCGGGCAGCCGGATCAGGCGGATCTTTCACGAGCGTGCATGCGTGCGACGCCTATGGTTCCCAATGCGCGAGACAGATGCAAGGGCAGATGCACGTGCACCTGACGTGATTGCCCCTGTGTGCACTGGTTTGACGGTGATTCTTCCTGCGCCATCTTGTGGAGGGGTTGCGGGGGCCGCACGTATCCGTAACCGGATGAGCACTCAACGAAGCCCGAACGTGGCAGACTGCGGCCCACTGTTGGACGGGGTGGGGTCACAGGAGGGTCTGAGAGGTGTCCGCAAGTGAGTCGAGCGGGTCGGTGGTGCGGCGAATCCTGCTCGGGTCGCAGCTCCGTCGGCTGCGTGAATCGCGCGGGATAACCCGCGAGGCGGCCGGCTACTCGATCCGTGCGTCCGAATCGAAGATCAGCCGCATGGAGTTGGGCCGCGTGAGCTTCAAGGCACGGGATGTGGAGGACCTGCTCACCCTGTACGGGGTCGGTGACGCCCAGGAGCGCGAGGCGCTGCTCTCCCTGGCGCGGGAGGCGAACGTCGCCGGCTGGTGGCACAGTTACAGCGATGTGCTGCCCGGGTGGTTCCAGACGTATGTGGGCCTGGAAGGCGCCACATCTCTCCTCCGGGTCTATGAAGTCCAGTTCGTCCACGGGCTGTTGCAGACGGAGGGCTATGCGCAGGCCGTCGTCCGGCGGGGCATGCCCGACGCCGGGCCCGCGGAGATCGAGAGACGGGTCGCGCTGCGCATGGAGCGTCAGAAGCTCCTGGTGGCCGAGCGGTCGGCGCAGGTCCACTGTGTGCTGGACGAGGCCGCGCTGCGGCGCCCGTACGGCGACCGCGCGGTGATGCGCGAGCAGCTGAAGCATCTGATCGAGGTGTCCGAGCGGCCCAACGTGCGGCTCCAGGTGATGCCGTTCAGCCTGGGCGGGCACGCGGGGGAGAGCGGGGCGTTCACCATGCTCGGCTTCCAGGAGTCGGGTCTGCCGGACGTCGTCTATCTGGAGCAGCTGACGAGCGCGCTGTATGTGGACAAGCCCGAGGAAGTCGCCCAGTACGCACGGGTGATGGACCGCCTCCAGGAGGAGGGGCCGAATCCGGCCGAGACCAGGGACCTCTTGCGCGGCCTGCTCCAACTCATGTGACGCGTCGGTAGGATGGCGCACCATCAGGAGTCAGCACCCCCCAATGCGGCGCCCTGAGCGCCCTGTTCTCCAGATCGGGATGGCATGTCCTACTTCGACGAGTTGGCGTATCAGTTCATCGACGGTGAGTGGCGCTCCGGTAGCGGCTCGTGGGACATCGTCGATTTCAATCCGTACAACGGCGAGAAACTGACCTCCATACCCGTCGCTACGGTAGAGGAGATCGATCAGGCCTACCGTGCCGCCGAGCGCGCACAGCGGGAGTGGGGCGCCACCAATCCGTACACCCGGCGGCTGGTCTTCGAGCGGGTGCTGCGGATCATCGACGACCGAGAGGCCGAGCTGGGCGAGGCGATCGCCGCCGAGGTCGGTGGCACGCTCGCGAAGGTGGGCTTCGAACTCCATCTGGCCAGGGAGTTCCTGCGCGAGGCCATTCAGCTGGCGCTGCGCGCCGAGGGCCGCATCCTGCCCTCGCCCATCGACGGCAAGGAGAACCGCCTCTACCGGCTGCCGGTCGGTGTCGTCGGTGTCATCAGCCCCTTCAACTTCCCCTTCCTGCTGTCGCTCAAGTCGGTCGCACCGGCCCTCGCGCTCGGCAACGCCGTCGTCCTCAAGCCGCACCAGAACACCCCCGTCTGCGGTGGCGGTCTGGTCGCCAGGCTCTTCGAGGAGGCCGGGCTGCCGGCGGGCGTGCTGAACGTCGTCGTCACGGACATCGCCGAGATCGGCGATGCGCTGATCGAGCACCCGGTGCCCAAGACCATCTCCTTCACCGGCTCCGAGAAGGTCGGCCGGCACGTCGCGACCGTCGCCGCCGCGCACTTCAAGCACACCGTGCTGGAACTGGGCGGCAACAGCGCCCTGGTCGTCCTCGACGACGCCGACGTCGACTACGCCGTGGACGCCGCCGTCTTCAGCCGCTTCGTCCACCAGGGCCAGGTCTGTATGGCCGCCAACCGGGTGCTCGTGGACCGCGCCGTGGAGCGGGAGTTCACCGAGAAGTTCGTCGCCAAGGTCGCCTCGCTGAAGGTGGGCGACCCCACCGACCCGCGGACCCATATCGGTCCGCTGATCAACGAGGGCCAGGCCGAGGCGATCTCCGCACTGGTGGACCGCGCGGTCGAGGACGGCGCCACGGCGCTGCTGCACGGCGAGACCCGGGGCACGCTGGTCGCGCCGAGCGTGCTGAACGGTCTGCCGGAGGACTCCCCGCTGCTGCGGCAGGAGATCTTCGGGCCCGTCGTGCTGCTGGTGCCGTTCGACGGTGACGAGGAGGCGGTGCGGCTGACCAACGCGACCTCCTTCGGGCTCAGCGGGGCCGTGCACACCGGCGACATCGAGCGCGGGGTGCGGTTCGCCAAGCGCGTCGACACCGGGATGTTCCACGTCAACGACGCCACGGTGCACGACGAGCCGATCGTGCCGTTCGGCGGCGAGAAGAGCTCCGGCGTGGGGCGGCTGAACGGCGACGCGATGGTGGAGGCCTTCACCACCACCAAGTGGATCTCCATCCAGCACGGGCGGTCGCGGTTCCCGTTCTGAGGCCTGGCTCCCCGTTCCGGACGCACCGGAGCGGTCCGTGGCGCGTTGCGGACAGAAGCTGACCGCATGGGCTTCTACGTTGAGTGCTGTCGGAAGGCGGACGGCGACGGGCCGGACGCCGGGAGACGTCACGAAAGGTGGACCCCATGCCCACTCATGTTCTCGCCGAGGCCCACGGCGACGAGACCGGCGCGCTGCTGGCCTTCCTGGAGGCCCAGCGCGGCGGGCTGCGCCGGGCGGTCCTGGGGCTGACCGACGACCGGGCGAACCAGCGGCCGGCCGCCAGTGAGCTGTCGCTGGCCGGACTGGTCAAGCATGTCGCGGAGACCGAGCAGGGCTGGGTCGAGACCGCGCAGGAGCTGCCGCACTCCATCGAGCGCACCCAGGACACCTGGCATCTGAGCTTCCAGCTGGCCGACGGGGAGACGCTGGCCGAGGTGCTGGCGTTCTGGGACCGGGTGGCCAAGCGGACGGAGGAGTTCATCCGTTCCGTGCCCAGCCTGAACGACACCTTCCCGCTGCCCCCGGCGCCGTGGTTCCCGGCCGGGGCCCGGCAGTCGATGCGCTGGCTGCTGCTGCACCTGATCGAGGAGACCGCCCGGCACGCGGGCCACGCCGACATCCTCCGGGAGTCCCTCGACGGCAAGACCGCTTTCGAGCTGGTGGACGAGGAGCGCGCGGCCCAGGGGTAGGTCCTGACCCGTGCCCGGGCGCCCGTAGGGTGGCGGGAAGGGCGCGTGAGGGACGGAGAAGACGGTGTCGGCGATCCGGCTGTTGGTACTGGGCGCCGTGCGGCAGCACGGCCGTGCGCACGGCTACCAGGTGCGCAACGACCTGGAGTACTGGGGCGCCCACGAGTGGTCCAACGCCAAACCCGGCTCGATCTACCACGCGCTCAAGCAGATGGCCAAGCAGGGGCTGCTGCGCGCCCACGACATCGCGCCCAGCACCGCCGGCGGCCCGCCGCGGACCGAGTACGAGCTGACCGCGGCGGGCGAGGCGGAGTACTTCGCGCTGCTGCGGGCCGCGCTCTCCCAGCACGACCAGAAGCCCGACATGCTCAGCGCGGGCATCGGCTTCGTCGTCGATCTGCCGCGGGCCGAGGCGGTGGCGCTGCTCAGGGAGCGGGTGCGGGCGCTGCGGGAGTGGCGCGGCACGGTCACCGGCTACTACACCCCCGAGGGCGGCACCGGACAGCTCGGCCACATCGGCGAGATCATGAACATGTGGGTGCACTCCGCGGACAGCGGTGCCGAGTGGGCCCAGGGGCTGATCGAGCGGATCGAGGGCGGGGCGTATGTCTTCGCCGGCGAGGGCGAGCCGTTCGTGGGCGTCCTGGCGGACGGGCAGGAGAACCCGTACGCCACCCGGGACGCGGACGAGGCGGACGGGGCGGAGGCTCCGGGGGAGGACCGGCGCGGTGGGCCGGGGCCGGGCGCCGGTCAGTGATGGAACGCGGTGGCGACGTTCTCCGGGCGCTCCATCGGGCCGGGCTGGTCCCGTAGTTCGGGCAGCAGCGACTCCAGGTCCGAGAGGAACAGGTCGGCGAGGTCCAGCGAGAAGCCGTTGCGGCAGACCACCCGCAGGACGGAGAGGTCCTGGCGGTTCTCCGGGAAGCTGTAGGCGGGCAGCAGCCAGCCGCGCTCCTTCATCCGCCGGGAGACGTCGAACACGTCGAAGGCGGTGATGTGGTCGGCGGTCGTGAAGGCGAACACCGGCAGCTGGTCGCCCTGGGTCAGCAGCCGGAAGTCGTCCAGCGCGCCGATCCGTTCGGCCATCGAGCGGGCCACGTCACGGGTGGCCTGCTGTACGGCGCGGAAGCCCGCCCGGCCGAGCCGCAGGAAGGTGTAGTACTGCGCGGCGACCTGGGCGCCGGGGCGGGAGAAGTTGAGCGCGAAGGTCGGCATGTCGCCGCCCAGGTAGTTGACCCGGAAGACCAGCTCCTCGGGCAGCGCCTCGGTGTCGCGCCACAGCGCCCAGCCGACGCCCGGGTAGACCAGGCCGTACTTGTGCCCGGAGGTGTTGATGGAGGCCACCCGGGGCAGCCGGAAGTCCCAGACCAGCTCGGGGTCGAGGAACGGCGCGATCATGGCGCCGGACGCCCCGTCCACATGGACCGGGATGTCCCAGCCGTGCCGCTTCTGGACCTCGTCGAGCGCCGCACAGATCTCGCCGACCGGCTCGTACGACCCGTCGAAGGTCGAGCCGAGGATGGCCACCACGCCGATGGTGTTCTCGTCGCAGAGCGCGGCGGCGGAGGCCGCGTCCAGGTGGTAGCGGTCGCCCTCCATCGGGACCTGGCGCGCCTCGACCTCCCAGAAGTTGCAGAACTTCTCCCAGCAGACCTGGACGTTGGCGCCCATGATGAGGTTCGGCCGGGCCTGCCCCGGATACCGGTCCTTGTTGCGCTGCATCCAGCGGCGCTTGAGGGCCATCCCGGCGAGCATGCAGGCCTCGCTCGACCCGGTGGTGGAGCAGCCGACGGCGGCGGCCGGGTCGGGGGCGTGCCACAGGTCGGCGAGCATCGCCACGCACCGCTTCTCCAGTTCGGCGGTGCGCGGGTACTCGTCCTTGTCGATCATGTTCTTGTCCCGGCAGTCCGCCATCAGGACGCCGGCCTGCGGCTCCATCCAGGTCGTGACGAACGTGGCGAGGTTCAGCCGGGAGTTGCCGTCCAGCATCAGCTCGTCGTGCACGAACTGGTAGGCGGTGTGCGGGGAGATGGGGCCGTCGGGCAGGGTGTGCCGCGGTGGCGCGGTCTCCATTCCGGCGACCGGGTCGGCCTCGCCGTAGAAGGGGTTGACCGGATGCCCGGAGTGCTTACGGTCGGATGGCGATGCGCCTTTGTGCAGAGTCATCTGTCGCGCCTACCCGTCAACTGGCCTGCGAAAGGCCGTGTTTGATGGCTTTGGTGAACTTCACGACACGCTCCGCCTGGATGCGGGCGGCGGTGCGTGCGTCGTCGTCGGGCGGGATGTCGGGCCCGCCGACGTGGGAGGTGCCGTAGGGGTTGCCGTCGCGGAACTTCGCCGGGTCGGTGTAGCCCGGCGTCACGAGGATGCCGCCGAAGTGGTGGACGGTCTGGTAGAGCGCGAGCAGCGTGGACTCCTGGCCGCCGTGCCGGGTGGCGCTGGCGGTGAAGCCGCTGTAGACCTTGTCGGCCAGCTTGCCCTGCTGCCAGAGGCCGCCCAGGGTGTCGAGGTACTGCTTGAGCTGCGAGGTCACGTTGCCGAAGCGGGTGGGGGTCCCGAAGAGCACCGCGTCCGCCCAGAGCAGGTCCTCGTGGGTGGCCTCCATGATGTCCGCGGTCGCCGCGGCGTTGGCCGCCCAGGCCGGGTTGGCGTCGATCGCGGTCTGCGGGGCGAGTTCCGCGGCCCGGCGCAGCCGGACATCGGCCCCCGCGTGCTCGGCGGTGTCCGCGATCAGCCGGGCCAGCTCGGCGACGGTGCCGGTCGACGAGTAGTAGATGACGGCGACATGGACGTCGTGCACGGACATCGGCATACCTCCTCGAACCCGACAATAAGGGCATAGGGGGTATGGGGCCTCCAGGGTTCACCCAGTGGAAGCGCGACGGGCGGGCGGCCGTCCCGGAGGGCCGCCACCCGCCCGCAGCCGCGCGGCGGCCGCCGCGCTCCGGCTCAGCTCGCGCTGGCCAGCGACAGCTTCGCGGCGAAGCCCAGGAACGCCGCACCCGCGCCCGCGGACAGCCCGGCCGTCAGCCGCCTGCGGCGGCGGAAGGTCGCCGCCAGAAACGTCCCGCTGAAGATCAGGACCGACAGATAGGTGAAGCTGAACAACTGCGCCCAGGCGCCCAGCGTCAGGAACGACAGCACCGGGTGGGCGTACGACGGGTCCACGAACTGCACGAAGAAGGAGATGAAGAACAGGATCGCCTTCGGGTTGAGCAGACTGACCACCAGCGCCCTGCGGTACGGCCGCTCCACGGCCTCCTTCGGCTCCGCGGGCACCGCGTCGTCCCGCCCGGCCCGGCGCGCCTCCCGGCCGCGCCACAGCGCCCAGGCGCCGCGCAGCATCCCGACCGCCAGCCAGGTCAGATAGCCCGCACCGGCGAACTTGACCACGGCGAACAGCACCGGGGTGGTCTGCAGCAGCGAGGCCACCCCGCCCGCCGACAGCGTCATCAGCACCGTGTCACCGCACAGCACCCCGGCCGCCGCCCGGTACGCCACCCGCGGACCGCGCCGGGCCGCCACCGACACGACGTACAGCGAGTTCGGGCCCGGCAGCAGAATGATCAGTGCGAGCCCCACCAGATACGTGGACAGATCCGTTATCCCCAGCATGGGGCGCAGGATCTCACCCGCCGATCCGGCGCCTCACGGGTTTTCATCATGCGGACTTGCACCTCACGCGGCGTGAGGTCCGATCGTGGAGCACGTACCCGGAAGGGAGCGGAAGTGGGCTATTCGGTAGGACAGGTCGCGGCCTTCGCCGGTGTGACGGTGCGCACCCTGCACCACTACGACGAGATCGGGCTGCTCCAGCCCGGCGAGCGTAATCACGCAGGTCACCGGCGCTACGGCGAGGACGACCTGGACCGGTTGCAGCAGATCCTGTTCTACCGGGAGCTGGGCTTCCCGCTCGAGGAGGTCGCGGCCCTCCTGGACGATCCGCGGGCGGACCCGCAGGAGCATCTGCGGCGCCAGCACGACCTGCTGACCACGCGGATCGGCAAGCTCCAGAAGATGGCCGCCGCCGTCGAACACGCGATGGAGGCACGCAGGATGAACGTACGGCTCACACCGGAGGAGAAGTTCGAGGTCTTCGGGGACTTCGACCCCGACGCGCACACGGCGGAGGCCGAGGAGCGGTGGGGCCACACCGACGCCTACAAGGAGTCGCAGCGCAGGACGGCCGCGTACACCAAGGAGGACTGGCAGCGGCTGACGGGGGAGCTCGACGCCCTCCACCACAAGATGGCGGACCTGCTCGCGCAGGGGGTGGCGGCGGAGTCCGCCGCGGCCATGGACGTCGCCGAGGAGCACCGGCAGTTCATCTGCGGCGCGTACTACGACTGCTCGCACGAGCTGCACAGCTGCCTCGGCGAGATGTACGTCACCGATGAGCGCTTCTCCGCCACCTACGAGGCGATCAGGCCCGGCCTCGCCGTCTACCTGCGGGACGCGATCCTGGCCAACGCGGTCCGCCACCTGTGATCCGTACGGGCCGGGGAGCGCGCCCCCGGCCCGTAGGAGCCCTCCGCGGGGTCAGCTCTGCGGCGAGAGCACCACGGCCGTCCCGTAGGCACACACCTCGGTGCCCACGTCGGCGGCCTCCGTGACGTCGAAGCGGAACATCAGCACCGCGTTCGCACCGCGCGAGCGGGCCTGCTCGACCAGCCGTTCCATCGCCTGGTTACGGGTCTCGACCAGGGTCTTGGTCAGGCCCCGCAGCTCGCCGCCGATCATCGACTTCAGGCCGGCGCCGATCTGGCTGCCGAGGTGCCGGGAGCGCACCGTCAGGCCGAAGACCTCGCCGATCACCCGTTCCACGTGAAACCCCGGGACGTCGTTGGTCGTCACCACCAGGACGTCGGACTGCGCGCGCTGCCCACCGCCGTACTCATCGATGCCCATGGTGCGCACCTCCTCACGGCCAGCATCACCCGGCGCCGTGGGGGCGGCCAGCGGTCGGGGGCCGTCGGGTGGGCCGGGGGCGTCTGGAACCATGGCGGGGTATCCGGCGTTGATAGTTTTGGCCGTACACGCGCCGGTATCCCGTCGCCTCGCCCGCCGCACCGCATGTTCCGGCGCCCTCGACCCAGGAGCCTTCACCCCGTGAACACTCTCGCGCTCGGCCCCCAGTGGCTGGACCCGGACTATCTGATCGCGACGTTCGGCCTGATCGGCGTCCTGGTCATCGTCTTCGCGGAGTCCGGCCTGCTGATCGGCTTCTTCCTGCCGGGCGACTCGCTCCTGTTCACCACCGGCCTGCTGGTCACGACGGGCAAGCTCGACCGACCGCTGTGGCTGGTGTGCACCCTGATCGTGCTGGCCGCCGTCCTCGGAGACCAGGCCGGCTACCTCTTCGGCCGCAAGGTCGGCCCCTCGCTCTTCAAGCGCCCCGACTCCCGCCTCTTCAAGCAGGAGAACGTGGAGAAGGCGCACGAGTTCTTCGAGAAGCACGGCCCCAAGTCGCTGATCCTGGCCCGCTTCGTCCCGATCGTGCGCACGTTCACCCCGATCATCGCCGGTGTGAGCCGGATGAACTACCGCTCCTTCATCACCTTCAACCTCATCGGCGGCGCCCTCTGGGGCGCCGGTGTCACGCTGCTCGGCGCCTCGCTGGGCAAGGTCCAGTTCGTCCACCAGCACATCGAGCTGATCCTGGTCGCGATCGTGCTGGTCTCCGTCGTGCCGATCGTCATCGAGTACCTCCGCGCCCGCGGCAAGAAGAAGAACGACGCGCCCGCGCCCGCCACCCCCCAGGACGGCGCTCCCGCGGAGCCCGCGCGCCGCGGCCGGCACGCCAAGCGCTGACCCCGCGCCCGGTCGCCGCCGGACCCCTTCCCACGCCCCGCCCCCCGCGCCTCACCTGCCCCAGGTCCGGCCGCCGGGGGCGTGCGTTCTTCCGGCCCGGGGCAGGCGGGAGAGGGTGAGCTCCCGAACCAGGCACGGCGCCCCAGCCGAAAACGCCCGCCCCGAGGAAGCGCAGCCCACAGCCATCAGGCATCGTGTCCTTGACATCCGTCAGGAGGCTAACGAGGAGCGAAGAACGGTGGCGTCGGACCCACAACGCGGCCAGCGCGGCAGCAGCGGCAGCGGCAGCAGCGGTGCCCCGGACCCGAGCGGTTCCGCCGAGGACCGCAAGCCCGTGTCGGACGAGGCACACAGCGCCTTCACCCCTCCGCTGGGCGTGCCCTACCCGCCCGCTCCCGAGGAAGAGCACCCCACCTCCGAGTTCGCGCTGCCCGCGGGCCTGCGCCCGGACGCCCCTGCCGAGCAGGAGGGCTCCGCCTTCACCCTGCCGAGCAGCACCACCGGCCAGACCCCGCTGCCCACCCCCGTCGGTGCCACGGCGATGAGCGCCTTCACCCCGCCGCACGGCATCCCCGCCGTCAGCCTGACCAAGGAAGCCCCCTGGCAGGACCGGATGCGGACGATGCTCCGGATGCCGGTCCACGAGCGTCCGGTCCCCGAGCGCTTCGAGCGCGGCGACGAGGAGACCGGCCCGGCCGTCCCCCGTGTCCTCGACCTGACGCTGCGTATCGGCGAGATCCTGCTCGCCGGCGGTGAGGGCGCGGAGGACGTCGAGGCGGCGATGTTCGGCGTCGCGCACGCCTACGGGCTGGAGCGGGTCGAGCCGACCGTCACCTTCACCCTGCTGTCGATCTCCTACCAGCCGTCGCTGGTCGACGACCCGGTCACCGCCAGCCGGACGGTACGGCGCCGCGGCGTCGACTACACCCGGCTGTCCGCGGTCTTCCGGCTCGTCGACGACATCGCCTCCGAGGGCATCACCCTGGAGGAGGCCTACCGCGGCCTCGCCGAGATACGCCGTAACCGCCACCCCTACCCGAGCTGGGCCCTGACGGTGGCCTCCGGGCTGCTGTCCGGTGCGGCCTCCATGCTGGTCGGCGGTGGGCTGCTGGTGTTCGTCGCGGCCGCGGTGGGCTCGATGCTCGGTGACCGGCTGGCCTGGCTCGCGTCCGGGCGCGGGCTGCCGGAGTTCTACCAGTTCGTGGTCGCCGCGATGCCGCCCGCCGCGGTGGGTGTCGCCTTCGGCCTGGCGCACGCCAATGTGCAGGCCTCCGCGGTGATCACCGGTGGTCTCTTCGCGCTGATCCCGGGACGGGCCCTGGTCGCCGGCGTCCACGACGGCCTGACCGGCTACTACATCACCGCCGCCGCCCGGCTGCTGGAGGTCGGCTACCTCATCGTCGGCATCGTCGTCGGCGTCCTCAGCGTCCTGTACTTCGGCCTCCAGCTGAACCCCGGCCTCAGGCGGCTCAACCCCGAGCAGGCACTGGGCGCGTACAACGAACCGCTGGTGCAGATCGTCGCGTCCATGCTGCTGGCGCTGGCGTTCTGTGTGCTGCTCCAGCAGGAACGTCACACCGTGGCGTTCGCGACCCTGAACGGCGGTGTCGCCTGGGCCGTGTACGGCGCGCTGCGGGTCGCCGAGATCAACCCGGTGCCGGCCACCGCCATCGCGGCCGGGCTGGTCGGCCTCTTCGGGCAGTTGCTCTCCCGCTACCGCTACGCGTCCGCGCTGCCCTATGTCACCGCGGCCATCGGCCCGCTGCTGCCCGGTAGTGCCACCTACTTCGGCCTGCTCAACTTCGCCCAGGGCCATCTGCCGGAGGGCCTCACCTCCCTCATCCAGGCCGCCTCGCTGGCGCTCGCCATCGCCGTCGGAGTGAACCTCGGTGCCGAGATCGCCCGGCTGTTCCTGCGCGCACCCGGCATCGAGGAGGCCGGCGGCCGCCGGGCCGCCAAGCGCACCCGAGGCTTCTAGCGCCCCCGGCGGGCCGCAGGAGCGGAAAGGCCGCTGCCCCGGTGTGACACACCGGGGCAGCGGCCTTTCACGGTTCGGCGCCGGCGGGAGGTGCCCCCGCCGGGCGGATGCCGGTCAGCGGTTGAAGATCGGCATGATGGCCTTGCTGTCGTCGCACCACACCTCGTGGTACCCGTTCGCCTGGGCGTTGGGGAGTTCCTTCGCCTCGCACTCCGCCTTCGAGGGGTACCTCTCGGCGCCGACGGGCACCCAGCCGTCGCCGGGCGGCGGGGCGGCGGAGGCGGTGGCGGCGGCCAGCGGAATGGCGACCACCGCGGCACCGGCGGCGAGACCGACACGGACACGCGTGCTCCACGACTTCATCGTGCTCTCCTTGCTCGTCTTCGACGCTCCGAGCTGGTCCTGCTCAGAGAGGTTCTGGTCCGCTGCCCCGGGCCGTACCGAGAGGGTCAGCCGATGGGGTTGACGAAGGTGACCGGGTGGGTGGCGCTCCGCTGGTCGGTGAGCGCGCCCCAGGGCCAGTCCAGGGTCAGCGAGGTGGTCTCGTTCGGCGGGGTGATCACCGCGGAGGCGGGCTTCCAGGAGCCCTCGTCCTTGGACAGGCCGAGGTTGATGGTGAAGTCGGTGCTGTCCCCGGGCTTCAGGGGGATCGAGCCGTGCTTGGCCGACGAGCGCTTCAGCGACCAGAGCCCGCCGCCGTTCTCGGCCTTGAGGTCCACGCCCGGGAAGCCGCCGATCACGCAGTTGCGGCTGCCCTTGTTGGTCAGCACGATGCTGGTGGTCGTCGCCCCCGCCGCGTTCGGGTCCGGGGCCGCGTCCTCGCCCGTGGCGAACGACGCCTTCAGCTCCGAGGTGTGGCAGCGGGAGCCCGAGCCCGCCTTGCCGCCGCCCGAGGCCTGCGCGCTGCCCGACTGCTTGCCCGCGGCACCCGCCTCGGCGCCGTCCTTGCCACCGTCCTTCGCACCGGGGTCCGCCTGGGCGTCGGAGCCCTGCTCCCCGGTGGCGGAGCCCGCACCGCCGGATGTGGCGGCGGCGCCCGCTTCCGCCTTGTCCGCGGGCGCCGCGTCGGTGACGTCCGAGCCGGAGCAGGCGGTCAGGGTGAGACCGGCGACCGCGGTCAGGGCCGCGACGGCGAGACGCAGGGTGCGGCGGCGAGGTGTGCGGGCGGTGGTGGTGGAGCTCATGTCGGGTCCCCCAGGACAGTCGGTGACGGTGCTTTCTCGGTACGTCAACCACTCTGGCCGGGGCCGCTGTCGCGGTGCTGCCGCCGCGCTAACGTCCCGCTAACACCGGTGTCAACAGCGGGAGTACGTCCGGGAGAGCCCGAAAAGCCCGCACATGGGCGCCCAGTTGGGAAGCGCGCGGCCTCCTGCCGGGATCAGGGGTCACCGGCCGGGCAAGGCCACAGCCACGGGCGCCCCGACCCGCGACGACCCACCGCGCAAAGAAAAAAGAAAGCAATTAACTGAGGCCGTCGCGTGCGTTCGCCATTCACGGAAGGAATGCGCGGCGGGCAGTCAACTAACGCATAACTTGATACCGGGCGCCATGTTAGCTTCGAGCCTCTTGACGGCGGACCCATCAGACCGGGCTCTCGCGCGCACGAAGCGACCGTCGTCAAAACGGGGGGAGCACTCATGGCGAGTCATGCGCACCACGCGAGCCTGAGAGGCGGGACCAAAAAAACCGGCACCGGGTCGGTCGCAAGTGTCTCCAGACAGCACACCACACTACTGGTCTCGGGCGTGCTGCTGGGGCTGCTGGGGGTGGCGTCCGCGCTCACCCAGCCCTGGGCCATCGGCAAACTGATCGAGGCGGCGGGCAGCGGCGGCTCGCTGGCCGGCCCCATCACCCAGCTGGTCGGGCTCTTCTGCGCGGGGGCCCTCTTCTCCTCGCTCCAGGCCTACATGATCGGCCGGGCCGGGGAGAATATCGTCTTCGACGTCCGCGGAATCCTGACCGGACGGCTGCTGCGCGCCGATCTCACCGCATTCGGAAAGCATTCCCAGGGCGATATCTTCACCCGTACGGTCACCGATACCTCCTTGGTGAAGATCGCCCTTTCGCAGAGCCTCGCGCAGCTGATCGTCAGCGGCGCCACGGTCATCGGCGGCGTCGTGCTGATGTTCCTCATCGACCTGTGGCTGATGGTCATCACCCTGGGCTGCCTCGGGGCCGCCAGCGTCGTCTCCCTCCTGCTCGCCCGCAAACTGCGCAAGGTCGCGCTGGAGAACCGCGACGACACCGGCGAGTTCGCCAGTGACATCCAGCGCGTGCTCTCCGCGCTGCCCACCGTCAAGGCATCCCGCGCCGAGCACCGTGAGGCCGCGCGCATCGGCAGGCTGGCCGACAAGACGCGGCGTTCGGGCATCCGGGTCAACGCCTACAACGCCCTGCTGATGCCGTCCATGAACGTCGGCACACAGGGCGCGCTGGCCGTCGTGGTGGGCGTCGGCATGACCTGGGTGGCCCGCGGCGAGATGAACATGGCCACCCTGACCTCGTTCATCATGTACCTCTTCCAACTGGTCTCGCCCCTGGTGACGTTCTTCATGGGGGTGGGCCAGTTCGTCCAGGGCCGGGCGGCGATCCAGCGGGTCGACGAGCTGGCCCGGATGCCCCAGGAGGGCGACGGGTCGGCGGACGCCCGGCCCCCGATGTTCTTCGGGCCGCTGGCCGAGCACCGGCCGGCGGTCGAGTTCCACAACGTGCGGTTCGCCTACCGGCGCGGGAAGCAGGAGGAGCTGACGCAGGTGCTCGCCGGTGTCTCGTTCACCGTGCCGGCGCGCGGGCTGACGGCGGTGGTCGGGCCGTCCGGCGCGGGCAAGACCACCATGTTCCAGCTGATCGAGCGCTTCTACGCGCCGGACGGCGGCCGCGTCCAGCTCAGCGGCCAGAACATCGAGAGCCTGCCGCTCGACACGGTCCGCGGACTGGTCGGCTACGTCCAGCAGGACAGCGCCGCCATGCGCGGCACGGTCCGCGAGAACCTGACCTACGCCAACCCCCACGCCACGGACCAGGAGATCCAGGAGGCGGTGGAGATGGCCGGTCTCGCCTCGGTGGTCGCCGGCCTCCCGCACGGCCTGGACACCGAACTCGGCGACCAGGGCAGCGGGTTGTCCGGCGGTCAGCGCCAGCGGCTGTGCATCGCCCGCACGCTGCTGCAGAAGCCCGCGGTGATGCTGCTGGACGAGGCCACCTCCAACCTGGACTCCGACTCGGAGCGGGACTTCCGGGACGTGCTGCGCCGGATCTCCGGGCAGTGCGCGGTCATCGCCATCGCCCACCGGATCTCCACGGTGGTCGACGCCGAGAAGATCGTGGTGATGGAGGGCGGCCGGGTCCGGGCCACCGGCGTGCACCGGGACCTGATGGAGCACGACGAGCTCTACCGGCGACTGGCGGGCTCACAACTGCACGCCGGGGCCGGCCTCGTCACGCCGGTGGCCGCCCCGGGCCATGCCGCCCCGGTCCCCATGGAACCGTGGACCCCGCCGCCCGCCCTCGCCATCGGCTGGCCCGCGTACGCCGGCCTCGCCGAGCAGACGGTCCGCCTCCGGCCGATCAGGGGGGACGAGCGGTGGTGAGCGCGTGCGACGCGGCCATCGTGGGCACCGGACCCAACGGCCTCGCCGCCGGTGTGGTCCTGGCCCGGGCCGGCCTGCGGGTGGAGCTCTACGAGGGAGCCGAGACCATCGGCGGCGGGCTGCGCACGGCCCCCCTCTTCGACACCGGCGTCGAGCACGACCTCTGCGCCGCCGTCCACCCCATGGCCGCCGCCTCCCCGTTCTTCCGGGCGTTCGGCCTGGCGGCCCGCGGGGTCGAGCTGCTGCACCCCGAGATCAGCTACGCCCACCCCCTGGACGGCGGCCGCGCCGCCCTGGCCCACCGCTCGCTGGCCGCGACCTGCGAGCACCTGGGGCCCGACGGCCCGCGCTGGCGGCGGCTGATGGGCCCGCTGCTGGAGCACAGCGAGGGCATCGCCGACCTGCTCCTCTCCGCGCAGCGCCGGCTGCCGCGCGACCCCGTGGCGGCCCTGCTGCTGGCACGCCGGGTGGCGGTCCACGGCAGCGGGCTCGGCGCGGCACACTTCCGGGGCGAGGAGACGGCCGCCCTGCTCACCGGAGTCGCCGCGCACGCGGTCGGCCCGCTGCCGAGCCCGGCGGGCGGCGCGGTGGCCATGCTGCTCGGCCACCTCGCGCACGGGACCGGGTGGCCGCTGCCGCGGGGCGGCAGCGGCCGGATCGCCGAGGCGATGGCCCAGGACATCACCGCGCACGGCGGCGTCTTCCACACCGGCCACCGCGTGACGGACCTGGCCCAACTGGGCCGCGTACGGGCGGTGTTGCTCGACACCGCACCCAAGGGGTTCCTCGCCGTGGCGGGCGACCGGCTGCCCCGCTCCTACGCGCGCGGCCTGGAGCGCTACCGCTACGGCCCCGGCGCCGCCAAGGTCGACTTCCTGGTGTCCGAGCCGATCCCCTGGGCCGACCCCGCGGTGGGCCGCGCCGGAACGGTGCACCTGGGCGGCACCCGCGCCGAGATGGTCCGGCAGGAGACCGCGAACGCACGGGGCGTACGGACCGCGGAGCCGTTCGTCCTCCTCGTGGACCCGGCGGTGACCGATCCCGGCCGCGCGCTGCCCGGGAAGCGTCCCGTGTGGGCCTACGCGCATGTGCCGAACGGGGACCCCACCGACCCCTACGACCTGGTGCGCGCCCGTATCGAGCGCTACGCCCCGGGCTTCGGGGACACGATCATCGACCACCGCTCCACGTCCGCCGCCGCGTACGAGGCCTACAACCCCAACTACGTGGGCGGGGACATCGGTTCCGGTGCGATGACGCTCCGCCAGAGCCTCGCGCGGCCCGTTCCCCGCCTCGACCCCTACCGCACACCGCTGCCCGGCGTCTTCCTGTGCTCCTCGGCCACCCCGCCGGGGCCCGGCGTGCACGGCATGTCCGGCTGCCTGGCCGCGCTCTCCGCGCTCCGGCACCGTTTCGGTATACGCAATTTGCCCAGCCTGTCGCCCAAGTCTGATTCCTTCGAATTCGGGCGTCCCGGTTAATGCCGGGCCGGGCGGGTCTGCCGCTCCGTCAGTCAACCCCAACTTCCCGCTTCTGCTGTGGAGTACGCCACCGGTAAGCCACTGGACACGCCATTGCGGCCTGATATTGTCTGAATGTAGGTACCCCCCCACACGTTCCGTTGAGACGTCATCACGCAATCGACAGGTTCTGCTGGTCTGACCAACCACGCGGACGGCTTCGCTTCCCTTGCGTCGCCGGCTCGTCGGCGTATCACGTCGTGCCTCGTTCGAGCTCTTCGGCTTCGCGGCATTCCCATCGGCATCGGCAGTGGGGATAAAGAGAGGAAGCTCGGGTGCACAACGGGGTTGAAGACATTGGCTATGGCCGGCAGTTCAAGGGCTGGTACGACCGGCTGATCCCGGATGACGGGGTTACCACAGAAGCGGTAAAGGGACTGTTGGCCCTCCATCCCGCTCCTGAGGCCGGAACCCTTGAGTTCGGAGTCGGCACCGGACGGATTGCCCTCCCGCTCTCCGAGGGCGTCGGCCGTGTGACGGGCGTGGACTCGTCACCGGAGATGCTGGACGCGCTGCGCGTCAAACTGAAAGACGGCGGAGACGTCGACCCGGTGTACGGGGACTTCCGCACCTACACCTCGGAATCCCGTTACGGGATGGTGTACGCCGTCTGCGCGACCCTCTCGATCCTGTGCACCGCCGAGGAGCAGCAGCAGGCCGTGCGGCGAGCGGCCGCCCTGCTCGCCCCCGGCGGGCGGCTGGTGATCGAGACGCACAACAAGCCCTCCATCCTGGACCTGCACGAGGGCAGCACCCGCACCACCTACTTCGTCCCCTACCCGGAGCCCGGGACCGGTGTGCAGACCCATTCCACGCTGCTCGACGGCGGTCTGTGGCACTGCTCGCACATCCTGTACCAGGCCGACGGCACCACCCGGGTGGGCTCCGAGGTCACCCGGCTGACCACGCCGGACGACGTCGACGGCTACGCCCGCGCGGCCGGGCTGGAGTGCGAGGCCCGTATGGCGCGGTGGGACGGCACCCCGTACAGCGAACGGGAACCCATGTTCATCTGTTGCTACGTCAAGCCGTGAAGGCGCACACAGAAAACGGATGACGAAAGAGGGTTGACCGTGGGACGTCCTCCGATATTGCCAGCCGACAAGAAATTCGCTCTCGTACTGAGAGTGGTCACCGGCGAACTGACCGCAGCGGAAGCCGCTCGAGAGGCCGGGGTCTCCGAGCAGTCCGTGTCGAACTGGCGCCGGCAGTTTATTGAGGGAGGCCGTAATGGCCTCGCCGGCGAGAGTGGCAGAGGAACCGAGAATGCCTCCCGGGTCGCTGAACTGACCCGGGAAATCGCCTCACTGAAGGCCACGATTGGCGAGCTTTACCTGGAACTCCGTAACTGCAGTCGGAGCCCGGCCGTGCGTGTTCCCATGCAGCGTGGGAAGACCCACCCGGCCGCCAGAGTAAAGTAACTCGTTATTTTACCCCGGAGTTGCGTGCTAAGTTCCGGGGTAACAGCCACTTCTAATCACGGGGGAGGGAATGTGGCGTCTCTTGAGCGCCATTTTGCCGTAGGCATGGCTGGACTGGCCGGCGCAAGTCTTCTGACCGGCGCGGTGACGCGATACACCGGTAAGCGCGAGCGTGCGCGTCGTTATCAGCTGCATGAAAGGCCGGACGGGAGCCTCGTCGAGGTCGACGTCCACATTCCTCCTCATGCGCAGCGCGCCGTACTGTTCGACAACGGTATGGGTGCGCCCCAGGAATACTGGGACTGGGTCTGCGGCGCACTGCCCGAAGACATGGGGTACGTGCGGTTCAGCCGTCCCGGCTACGGGCTCAGCACACCGGACACCCGCTACGGCCTGGAGCCGCACTTCGAGCTGCTGCAGGAGCTGCGCGACACCTATGTCGCCGGCCTCCCGGTCGTCCTGGCGGGCCACTCCCTGGGCGGATACTTCGTCGCGGCCTACGCGTCGCTGCATCCGGACGCGGTGGAGGGCGTGACCCAGGTGGTCATGATCGACGCCACCGAAGTGGTCAGTCTGCGCCACTCCCGCCGCACCGACGTCGACCGGTGGTCCCATCAGCGGATGCTGATGGAGCAGGTGTTCGCGGCGACCGGTCTTTCGGTCTTCCGCCCCGCCATGAACACGAACCAGCAATACCGCCCGGACATCAACCGGAGCTACACGGCCTTCCTGTCGGACTCCCGCACCTGGGCCAAGGCCTACCGGGAGTACCGGGACGCCATGACCTATCCGGAACTGTCCTCTCTGGACTGCCCGTTGACCGTCATCACGGCCGAGAACAACGTCGGTGACAACACCCTGCACGCCGGGATACAGGCCAGGCTGGCCGTCATCTCGGAGCGGGCCCGGCACCACTTCGTCGCGGGCTCCGATCACGAGTCCATCCTCGCCGTGCGGCCGCACGCCGAGGAGGTGGCGGAGCTGATCGCCGGCGAACCGCCCTCCGGGCCGCTCGGATCGTCGTGGCAGCCGTCCACCAAGGGGCGCCGGAGCGCCGCGGAACGGGTGGAGGAACTGGCGTGATCATGAAACTGGACACCGAACGCGTCAAGACGGCCGCCGTCACGGCGTCACTGGCCGCATGGCTGGTCGCGACGGCCGCGGCACAGATTCCCGAGCAGCGCTTCGACAACCTCATGCGCCGCGGGAAGGTGCGGATTCCGACCCCGAACTGGCGCTTCTTCGGGCCGAATCCCGGAACCAAGGACAACCACCTTCTCTACCGGGACATCACGGACGGCAAGCCCGGTGAGTGGACGGAGGTTCCGATCGTCCGTGACCGGCCGTGGTACGCGCTGGCGTGGAACGCACGCAACCGGCCCCCGAAGGCGCTGTTCGACGCGACCCAGCACACCCTCGCCCAGGCGGTCGCCTTCGGTTCCGAAGTGCTCCCCGTGACCACGGCGTCCGGATACCGGCTGCTGGCCCGCTACATCCAGCTCCACCTGCCCCATGCCGAAGGTGCCTCGCACTGCCAGTTCATGCTGCTGCACTCGCACCTCAACAGCCCGGAAGACCGGCACATCGATCCCGTCTTCGTCTCCCTGGAATTCCCGTTGGACGGAGACGTCACTCCCGACAACGCACCGTCTCTGGTTGCCGCATAGCGAGCCGATCAACCCCCTCGACTGGAAGCCGCGAGCTCACTCGGCATCCCGTGCCGCGTGAGTCCGCGCCCTCCCGCCGAACGGCTGGAGAACTCGCTCAAAGACTTTCTTAGAGAAAGAGGAACGCAATGTCCATCGTGGCTGACTTCGCCAACACCGAGCTGGCCGACGTGACCCCGGGCCGTATCGGCAACGACGCGACCCCGACCATGCTCACCCCGCTGGCCACCCTGGCGACCCCCGAGGGCGTCGCCGTGACCTCCGCGACCGCCTACGCGCTGCACGAGGTCACCAAGGACATCCAGCGCTGAACCAGCCGGCCGGCAGGCGATGCTGACCGGCATCGTTAGCCCCGTCTGAGAAAAGACACGGCGGCACGGTACGCCCGATACGCATACCGTGCCGCCGTTTTCCATACCCACCGTACTCGCATCACATCAACGGGAGCACCCATCCATGTTCCTCAGCGCTCCGCCCGAGGTCACGGCACGCCGAGTGGCTTCGCTGGGTACGCTGGTCTCCGCACTGGAAATGCTGAGCCAGACGCGTAAGTTCGAAGACGGCGAAATGCTGAGCGGGCAACTGGCGAACATGCGCCCCCAGTTGGCCAAGCGGTTTCCCCGGCTGACCCGCGCCCTCAACTCCAAGAAGGCAGCGGTCGCCCTCTACGGGGTCCAGGCGGGTGCTTCCGCCGCCACGCTGATCTGGGGCCACAAGCGCGGCGTACGCGCGGCCGGCAGCGCCGTGCTGGCGGTGACGGGTGCGGCCGGGCGGCTGCGCTCCCCCTTCGGCGGCGACGGCGCCGACCAGCTCCAGCAGGTGATCAACGTCGTCCTCGCCTCGACCGGCACCTTCAAGGACGGCGAGAAGGCCCGCGACGTGGCCATGCGCGCACTGGCCCTGGAGACCACCATCTCCTACGTCGCGTCCGGCGTGGTCAAGCTGGTCTCCCCGGTGTGGCTCAGCGGCGAGGCCTTCAGCGGCGTCATCCGTACGCACAACTACGGGGACCCGCGCATCTTCGAACTCGTGCACAAGTACCCGATGCTGGGCAAGCTCATCACCTGGGGAACGATCGCCGCGGAGGTCGGCTTCCCGCTGGTCTTCGTGCTGCCGAAGCCCGCTGCCAAGGCGTGGCTCGGCTCGATGACGGTGTTCCACCTGGGAATCGGGCAGTTCATGGGGCTCAACCGCTTCGTGCTGGCCTTCGGCGCCACCCACCCGGCGCTTCTCTACGTCCTGACCCGGAACGAACAGCGCGCGGCGCTGCCGGCCGGGAAGACCGCCGCGGCTCCCGCCCTCACCTCTGCCTGAGGAGGGCGAAGGCCGCCGGCCCGTGGGTGCTCCACCGGTACCCGTACCGCGAGAAGTGAGCCGAGCACGCAGCCCCGACACGCACGACGGGCGGCACCCGACCGGGTGCCGCCCGTTCGCGTACGAAAAGCGGAGCGCGCACCTCCCCGTGCGGGGCCGTTCCCGGCCCCGCCGGCGAGGTGCCGGGACGCTACGTCAGTGCGCGCCGCCCTGCGCCTCCAGGCGCTTGAAGGAGGCCTCGATCTCCGCCTCGGCCTCGGTGCGGCCGACCCAGTCGGCGCCCTCGACGGACTTGCCGGGCTCCAGGTCCTTGTAGACCTCGAAGAAGTGCTGGATCTCCAGGCGGTCGAACTCCGACACGTGGTGGATGTCCCGCAGGTGCTCCACCCGCGGGTCGGACGCCGGCACGCACAGCAGCTTGTCGTCGCCGCCGGCCTCGTCCGTCATCCGGAACATGCCGATGGCGCGGCACTTGATGAGGCAGCCGGGGAAGGTCGGCTCGTCCAGGATGACCAGGGCGTCCAGCGGGTCGCCGTCCTCACCCAGGGTGTTCTCGACAAAGCCGTAGTCGGCCGGGTAGCTGGTCGAGGTGAAGAGTCGACGGTCCAGGCGGATTCGACCGGTCTCGTGATCCACCTCGTACTTGTTCCGCGAACCCTTCGGGATCTCGATGGTGACGTCGAACTCCACGGGTGGCTCCTCCATGATCAACACATACGTCTGGTGATTAAGTGTCCCCCACGCAGGTGTGTGGTGGCGAAAGGGGCTGGTCCGAGGTGCCGGAGACCGGAAAGTGGCAGGTCAGATGGCAGTCGGCCGAACGAGCCGCGCGGTCGGCGACGCGCGCGGCGGTCCGGTCGGCACAGACTGCGGTCGCGACCACGCAGCAGGTATGGCACGCCACACCGCGCCATACCCAGCAGACCTGGCAGCTGACAGCGGTCTCCGCAGCCACCGGCCTCGCGGTCGCGGTCGTCGCGGTGGCGGCGTCCGGGCCGTGGGACTCGGGTCAGCGTACGGCCGAGCGGGCCGAGGCGGCGGCGATGGACGGTGCCAGTGGCGAGCATCACGCTCCGGACACCCGGCCCGCGCCCAGCGCACCGCCCGTCCTGCCCGCGCTCGGCGGCCGCGCACACGGTGCCGCGGGCCGTGGTGCGGCGCCCGCCCCCACCGACGCCGGGCTCGCCGACGCGCTCGCACCGCTGCTGAAGGACCCGGCGCTCGGCCCGCTGCGGACCGCCTCCGTGCTGGACGTGGCCGCCGGCCGCGAGGTCTTCGGCGACGGACAGGGCAAGGCCGCCACCCCCGCCTCCACCGTCAAGCTCGCCACCGCCGTCGCCGCGCTCTCCGCACTCGGCCCCGACCACCGCATCGACACCACCACGGTCCTGGCCGGCAAGGACCGCCTCGTCCTGCTCGGCGGCGGCGACCCCACCCTCACCGCCCGCGCCCCGCGCTCCGGCGCCGAGGAACAGCCAGCCAACCTGCGCACCCTCGCCGACGCCACCGCCCGCGCCCTCAAGAAGCGCCACACCACCAAGATCAGCCTGGGCTACGACACCTCCGCCTACACGGGCCCCGCCGAGCACCCCATCGGCCCGAACGAGAACATCGCCCCCGTCACCGCCCTGATGACCGACGAGGCCCGCCTCGACGACTCCGACCACGGCACCGCCCCCCGCGACGCCGACCCGGCCCGCACCGCGGCCCGCACGTTCGCCGATCTGCTCCACGACCGCGGCATCACCGTGCACGGCGACCCCGCCGGCGCCAAGGCTCCCAAGAAGCGCGAGCGGATCGCCGCCGTCCACTCCCTGCCGCTGTCCGCGCTCGTCGAGCGGATGCTCACCCACAGCGACAACGACATCGCCGAGGCCCTGGCCCGCCAGACCGCCCGCGCCTCCCGGCAGCCGGCCAGCTTCGCGGGCGCAGGAAAGGCCGTACGCACCGCCCTCCAGCGCGAGCACCTCCCGCTGTCCGGCGCCGTCTTCGAGGACGGCAGCGGCCTGGACCGCGACGACAAGGTCACCGCCGCCCTGCTCTCCCGCCTCCTGCTGCACGCCTCGTCCCCCGACCACCCGGCCCTGCGCCCCGTCGTCACCGGCCTCCCGGTGGCCGCCTTCACCGGCACCCTCAGCAACCGCTACCGGGGCCAGAGCGCCGGCGCCGGCGCCGTACGCGCCAAGACCGGCACCCTCACCGGCGTGAACACCCTGGCCGGCACCGTCGTCGATGCCGACGGCCGCCTCCTCGTCTTCTCCTTCATGACCACCGGCACCACCGACCCCCAAGGCGCCCAGACCGCCCTGGACAAACTCGCCTCAGCAGTAGCCAACTGCGGCTGCCGCTAAGCAAAACCACCAGAGAAGGCCACCCACCGGACAGCCACCCACCGGCCGGCCCCCAAGAGAAGCCCCCAACGGAAACCCACCCACCAAGCCCCACCCCCACCCACCTCCCCCAACCCACCCACGGGAGGGGACGGGCCTCCGGGGTCTCATGTGCGGACGTAAAGCGAAGCAGTCCGCACATGAGACCCCGGAGGCC